>NZ_JAPX01000033.1:0-28308 GCF_000524355.1 Veillonella sp. ICM51a | reverse complement strand
AAAAAGTGTTACTAATACAAGTCGGTTCTTATTAAATTTAGAAGCCAAAATGGGATTTCCTATTCATACAATACAAACAGATAATGGTCGTGAATTTACAAAGTGAGAGATTTTATTCTCGTAAGTTTAATAGTATGGAGAGTTTTCTAAAAGTACATAGTCGATATGCTAATAGATATAATAACATTGCACAAAAAGTCTTAAACTTTAAATCACCAAACCAAGTTATAACAGAGTACTTTATGAATCAAAAGGCATAGGTATTTGTCACAAATGTTTGATTACTCTAGACTATCAACAGCTGTATTATAGCATAGTTCTTGCGTAGATAGATTTAAAAACGATATAATAAAGTATACATGCGTCTATAGCTCAGTAGGATAGAGCAGCAGTTTCCTAAACTGCGTGTCACTGGTTCGATTCCGGTTAGGCGCACCAGTATAAGCGAATGGGTATAAGGGTTTGATAGACCTTATACCCATTTTTATTATTATAAAAATTGTTCCATGGTGATACAATTAAATTTAGGTTTTAAAACCAAAATTGTGATATAAAACATAAAAATTAGGTTTTGAAACCTTAAAATGATATAATATATATATATAGAATTAGGTTTTAAAACCCATTTGGTGAGGAGATGTGTGCATGTCATTAGTATCGCGACCATATTATTTAGATTTTCTTCGAAGACATAAAGATAGACCTATCATTAAGGTTGTTTCTGGTATACGGCGTTGTGGTAAATCTACGTTGTTTAAGTTGTTTCAAGATGAGTTATTAGCCGATAATGTAACAGCTGAACAAATTATTGATATTAATTTTGAGTTGATGGAGTATGATAAACTAAGAGATTATCGGGCTTTATATGAATACATTAATGAACGGATTATTCCAAGTAAAAAAATGTATCTATTCCTCGATGAAATTCAGCATGTACCATCATTTGAGCGTGTAGTAGATAACTTCTTTGTACAAGATAATATTGATATATATATTACAGGTTCTAATGCTTATTTTATGTCCTCTGATATGGCTACATTTCTCACAGGTCGCTATGTACAAATTGAGATGCTTCCCTTGTCTTATAAGGAATATGTTGATGCCTATAGTGAAAGTGGGCTTTCACGAATGGTCTTATATGAAAAATATGTAAGTGAAGGCTCATTCCCAGGGCTTTTACATATGTCGGAAAATTGGCAAGGTCGGCAGGATTATTTACAAGGGTTATTTAATACCGTTGTTTTAAAAGATATTGTTGATCGATTAAAAATTGCAGATATTAAATTACTTGAAAGTATTGTGAGATATATTTTTGCCAATATTGGTAGCTTGATTAATCCCACAAAGATTGCAAATTCATTAACAAGTGCAGGTCGAAAGGTAGATAATAAAACTGTAGAACGTTATCTTAGGGGCTTAGAAGATAGTTTACTGTTATATAATACAGAACGATTTGATGTGCGTGGCAAAGAATTATTAAGGTTACGTCCTAAGTATTATGTAGTGGATATGGCTTTTAAGCGACTATTACTACCTGATATTAACCGTGATAGGGGGCATGTATTAGAAAATGTTGTATACCTTGAGTTGCGGCGTCGAGGATATACAGTATATGTTGGACAATTAACAAAGGGCGAAATCGATTTCGTTGCTCAAAAGCCTGGTGGTATATTAGAGTACTACCAAGTATCAGAAAGTGTATTGGATCCAACTACTAGAGACAGAGAGTTAGCACCATTAGAAGCAGTTAACGATCAGTATCCTAAATTTTTACTCACTATGGATGAGCTTTATAAACCTCATAATTATAATGGAATTCAGCAATATAATGTATTAGATTGGTTATTAGGGATGTGATAATTCACATCCCTATTTTTGAATCTATATATTGTTATTTAATATACTTATAAATCATGCTATTTAGTTTATAAATAATGATATAATAAGATAAAATAGGATATTTGTATACAGTTGTTAAGTAAAGGTGCATCCTTATGAGTTTTTCCAATTGGATTCAAGAAAAATTATTCGACAATTACGAAGAGTGGCGCATGAAGAGCCCTGATTATAATCGGAACGGTTTTAACATAGTAGGAATAGATAATACCTTAAAGGCTATGCATGATGGATATTTCATGTATGTTGAATTATATCCACCTCATGCCATCGATGGATGTACAGCCATGAAAGCACGTGTAGGTAAAAAGCAGGATGCAGTAGATTTATTCTTAGATATAGATGGCAAGACCTATCGTATGGCTGATGTAAGTTATCCTGACGCAGTGAAGATAATGCGGGCTTTTGTGAAAAAACGCAGAGTACCTGATTGTAGTTTGTGTGTAGAAGTAGCGTATCTAGATATCGATCAGATGCGATCTACATTTACAGAGTTAGCAACGTTGTTGTTAGGCGATGCTAAACAAGCCAAATCATTCATGTCCAAAGCAAAGTTACATTCCATGGAAGAACTAGAAGATAGCTGGTGGAATCTCTATGAGACGTTGCTATCTACTGATCGTGCTGTAGAGTTATCTTTGAAAATCGAATTAGAGGATTTTCTTTATTATGTGCAGAAGTTAATCCATAATAAAAATTTATCTACTGATGAAAATTTAACTGGAGATGTATCTATTGATACATCCGCATTCGATGATAGTCAATGTATTGGGGACTGGTGCGCATATTTTAATTCCACGTGGAAAAACCAGAAGTTAGTAGGTATGGACATCGGTACAGATAGTTTGGTGCTCATGGTACTTTCAAATGAGGAATTTAAAAGAGCCCAAGAACTAGCGAAAGAATTATTACATAGAATCGATGTAGCTGAACGTTTGTGATATAACGAAAATTATAATGTAGTGGCACGATTATAATGTGGCCGTATCTATAAAAAGGTTGTAATTCTTAACTGTAAACAATTTGCACTGTATAAATGTGATGAATAGGAGAGAATCATATGAGTATTGTACGTCTACCAGAATATGAAGCCGAGTTTGAGCCGGAAGTGTTTGAAATCTATGCATTGCCGCGTAGTGATGCAAATGGCGCTAGTCCTTATTTAGATAAGTACCATAGACCGCTGGTGTCTACCGATGCTATCCTAGATACTCGGACGGGCGTGCTTGACCGTAGTGAAGGCATTTTGACGTGGATTATTGAGGGCCTTGACGATAGATGGGGTTATTCTTTTGAGCCCCATGGGGTCTATAAATTGTTAGTTAAGAAAGCAAAATTCTTAGAGGATTTGGGCTATATGCGTCCTTCTTGGAATAATCGCTATTATGTGCTTGAGGTGTTAGAGGAACATGCTAAACATAGCGAGTTAGAGGCTTTGTCAGCTTATTTGAAAACCCCTAAATACCTTCATACTGACAGGGGTGACTTCCTGTTAAATCGAGAGTATCAATATTACACAGCGAGAATTGATGATTATGCATTCACCCTTGATGTAGACGAGGGTTCTGATGAAAGCTGTACTGTAGCGTTGGCGGCTTTCAATAAAATCGACAATTTCAAAGCATTTGAACAACGAATTAGTACCTATATTAGTGAGACCTTATTAGATCTTGCTAATGATTGGCTTGACAATGATGACCAAGATCCGATTACGGCTGACGTATTTGCCAAGCGTATTACTATGGGCGAATTGGCGTTCCGCAATGATGGCACCATAGAGGTCTATTATGACGATGACGATATCTTCTGGGGTCACTGCATCATAGTCAATATTGATGCGGAGGGGAATCCTGTACATGCGGATATTGCAGGATAATCAATTAATGGAGAGTCCTAATGAGAAAATCGGAATTAATGACATTATGGAATGTTGAAAGCTGGACTGTAGAACCGCATGGCGTTTATTTCGTATCTCGACGATTGGGCACTAATCGCTTAGAGAATGAAGCGCAAGCCTTTCAAAACCTCAATATTAGTTGCACCGATTATACTGAGGCTGAGGTGCTTTCACTACCAATGTGGGAACAATTATATGTTCAATTAGATGAATTGGATCAACTGGCACAGGAAATCATACAAAAGGAAATATCGCAAGAAGAGTCTGTTGTGCTAACACTAACGGATATAATGTTAGATAAATCAGGTTGTTACGACGCATTTGCACTAGGTTATGATATGGGCGAATCGACCGCGGGACAACTATATGTATTAGTATCTTTTGATAAAAATTTTACGGCTCGACAAGATGTTATATATGAAACGCTCTAGAGTACTTGTTAGCAATGGATCTGTTTGTATAGCTGAGCTAAGCTGAGAGTCTATTGGATGTTAGTATGGCAAGGCTTAACTATCAATATAAATAATAAACAGGAGAGAGACGATGGAAAATCTGTATAAAGAATTAAGAAGCTTTTTTGCCAATGATATTGACCTAACTGATTTGTTTGATTCCGAAGCTATCATCTGGATTGACTGGCGCGAGTATGACGAAGATGTGGTGAACTATTTCAATGATATGATGGATGAGCCTATCGATATTAAAACGGTTAGTAATGGCAAGCCCTATGGTGACGATATTGTGCTAAAAAAGGGCGATAAAGAGCTGCAAATTCCTTACGGTGATGAGCAAGATCGAGATGTGACCATCAAATATTTCAACGATTTCGTTCAGCCTGATTATGAGGTGCGTTGGTTTACTGAAAGCCTTGGAAACGATACGCTCGGATTTACCGTGCTTTCAGTGTCAGAATGGGCCAAATTAGATGATGAATTTGGGGCGGATACGGTTCGCTATTATTTTGAACCTATCGATTTTGAAAGCGACTTGTTTAATCTCGGCATGGATGAAGTCTTTGCGTTGCTTGCGTTACGAGAAAATAGTGAAGGCGTTAATACTCAATTTAGTACACAATTAGACTGGATTAGAATCATAAATAAAGAAAAGACCTTGGCTGAACAAAAAGAGAACGGACAAATTGACTTGAAACAATACATGGTCGCTAAAAAAGAACTACAACAGAGTAAGGATGATTTTATTGCCGCTCATGGTCCGATGAAATAACCGGTAATGCGTCGATAGAATAAGAGGTTATCAATATGGACTATTTAGAAACATTACGAAATGACGCTAAACTAGCTGAAGATTTTGATACGCTATTCGATTTTCGCTTGCTAGATGCGTTGGAGGAACGCGATACCGCTGAAGGTCGCTGCACGTTCTCTGTGCCGGGGATGGCATTTGCTGTAGATGGTGCTGGCGGTGAATATCATCTATTGGAGGACGGATCCATAGGTTATTGGAGTAGCGAGGGTGCTGCGGGCCGTTTGGCTGAAAGTATGGATGATTTGTTTCATTTGATCGTTTTTAGTATTTGTTGGCATGATTACTGTGACTCAAGTAAGTATGCTGATGCGGCAACACTTGAAGAATATGGTCAGAATAAGCAGTTGGATATTATCTCTTATTCGCCGATGGAACTTTGGGAACCCATTGTGAAAGCTTTACATATGCCCATAGACATGAAACTTTCACCTGTTTTACAGAAATTCTATGATGCGGCGCATCGTGAACCTGTATATGCTTGCTATTTCCATGAAGATGATGGAACCGTTACAGAATCACAAAATCTGTTTTTCTAGACGTATTGTTTAAAAGGAGAATTATATGGCTATTGATGGAGTAAAAATCATAGATAGTGATGATGGCCATGATATTTATAATTTGATTGTTGAGCGCTATAGAGATGGCACTAGTATTGATACCATTGTTTCAGAGATTTTGGCTGAAGAGCAGAATTTTTGTACTGACGAATTCTATACAGAAATTTATTGGACTGCCGTAGCCTATTCGCTTTGGAAGATAGGTCATTTATCGCAGGATATTAAAGAAAAAGCATTAGCCATAATCGCAAAGAGCGCTCATGAGTTTTGGCTAGAAATCGATAGCAAGGCCCTTAAACAACGTCAAAAGGCGTTAGATACATTAGCCGTACAACTACAAAGTGAAAATCCAAAGCCTCTAAAGGTTCGTAAATCTAAAACAAAGCGAGAACCTCATGTTAAGGTGGGCGATGTATTAGCTGTTAAGTTTAAAAACGAGTATGGAGCTATTTTTGTATCTGACGTGGATCAATCACCGCGGAAAATCGAGTACCATTTGGCTTGTACGCGGCTTTTACAAAAAGAAAAACCTACAATGGAGCAGTTTTTAAATAGTAAAATCGCCTGCCGGAAAGACAATACAAATTTCGGTATCGATACCGACTGTTGGTTTACGCATAAGGATTTAGGTTTATTGTTAGATGATTTGGAAATCATCGGAACTGTTGAGCTATATCCGTGCAAGCTGTGGAAACTAGCACCAGCAGGCACGTTGGAAGATATCTATGAGGAGATTGTAGATAATCCTAGGCTAGGAAAACTGCGTCTCATAGACACCTATGAACTGGTGAAAGAGGTTATTCAGAAATAATCTTCGGGAGAATGCGTTACTATAAAGGTGTAAATTTAATGGATACTGTGACGAAACAATATATAGAAACTGTGAAAGTCAGTGACATACCCTGGCATCGTTTGACCACAACTTACGGCCGTGCCACAGATTTTCCTGCTCATCTTGAGGTGTTGTGGGATATGAAGAACGTTGGTGCCATTGATGTGGCAGGTGAAGAGCTGGCCCAAAACATTGAGCATCAATCGACTTTATGGCATGCTACGCCCTTTGCATTGATTTTTCTATTACGTATTTTTAAAAAAGCCGTTGAAGAACAAGGTCATAATGAGGTAGCAAAGTATTTAGTAAAAGAATTAGCTGAATTATTCATAATTATTGCTGAGTGTATTAGAGATGGTCTTATGCTAGAACATGCAGATCCACTACCGAGTTTTGCGGATATGCTCAACGAAGAATATCTTTGGTCTGAAGAGTACGATGAAGATGAAGATATTCTTAGATATGAGGAAGAAGAGGTATTTCCGGATGACCTGTTCTTTAGCTTCTATTACTACTCACTGCAAGTACTTTTATTTGGTAAGCCATTATTGGATGAAGCTAATGAAGAAGAGGGGAAATTGCTAGAACTACTGACAGAGATTGACCACTAATAATCTACGGAGGGTTTAGACTATGGGATTGATTGCAAATTATAGCTGTTTAAGCGATGCGAATTTAAAAAAGCTTAAAGCTATGGGCTCAGAAGAAGAGGAAATTCTTGAAAGTGTTGAAGAGTGGAATGACGACGATGAGTTATTGCTTGATATCGACAAGATGTGGGATGTACTCCATTTTGTGCTAACTGGTGTGGGCACTGACCATAAAGACGATAAAAATCCTCTTAGCCAAGCGGTACTAGGTGTAATGGCTGTTGAGGATATATCAGACTATGTAGCATATACAGAACACAATCATTTAGCCAATATCGTGGCAGCTCTAGATCAATTTGATATTGAAAGTGCACTCGAATCTTTTGATATGACTGCTTGTAAAGAAGCCGAACTTTACCCAAATATTTGGGACTATGACGAAGAAGAGGAGGAAATCAAAGATGAAATTCTCCACGATTTCGAGCAGATGAAGGTGTTCTATAAAAAAGTGCTAGAAGCGAAGGGGCATGTGCTTGTATCAATTTGTTAGGCCCGTTATAATCTGTTGGACATGGCTCTGGTTATAGATAAAGTAATTATAGGACTGACGAAGATGAGGAATTATAAATGGCAGTGTTAACAGAAAAGCAAATTAAATATGGCTTTGACTACTATCATAAGGATGAGAAACAACTAAAATCTGTAGTTGAGGTTTCTGAATATGATGGTGAAGATAGGCTGATGATTAATTGCACACAGCTAGATGAAGACTATTCTGCCAAAGATAAAAAACGTATTTTACAGGAGTGGTGTAGTTTTTTAGTTGAACATCCAGATATCTTTACAGAGCTCATGTTTTGTACAAGAATGCCACAGGAGTTATTTGATGCGGTGTGTGCCCAACGGAGACTTAAAAGGTTACATATAAAATGGGGTGTTTATCCAGATATTTCAAAATTAGAGAACTTACAAGAACTAGAATATCTACACATTGGATCCGGTAGAAGCGTATCGAGTTTGGAGTCTATATCAAAATTAGAAAAATTAGTGGCTCTGTCGATTGAGAACTTTCAAAAAATTGATGATTATGCGCCATTAGCTAATCTAAAACATCTTGAAAGTCTTGCTCTAGAAGGTGATTTCGCGGCTCCTAAAATTCTTAAGGTTCAATCATTGGGATTTCTACGCCATATGAAACAGCTGCGATTCTTTAGTTTCTTGACCGCTAAAGTGATGGATACAGACTATTCTCCTATTTTAGAACTCCATAATCTAGAACATCTTACATTAAAATCTTGTAAAGAGGTTAAGCAGTTGTATCCTCAATTAATTAAATTACCAAAGTTGAAGTATGGCACTGTATTAGAACGACCGGAATTATATGAGTAATAAATTATGAAAAGGCAATAATTACAATGGACAAAGCACGTAAAAAGGAATTATTGAAAGACTATAAAGCTAAAGAAAAACAGAATTTTCAAGATAGCTTACCTATGGACGAAGAGTTGTTTTGGAATCTCTTTGACTATGTAGACGAGAAATTAGAGGCGAATGACGGTTGCGACCATAGTTTGACTTTCACAAGAGAATTTTTAGAAACACAAAAGATAGATGTTGAAAGCGTACTAGATTGGATTATCAACGAAGGTGGCGGTTGTGATTGCGAGGTTCTCTACAATGTAGAGGAACGTTTTGAAGAGTACCGTTAATAGTATTTTCTATAGTTAATTCCTTTTATTTACAAGTGTTACCATAAAGGTTTATAGTATAGGCATGTGATGTAATTATTCACATGCCTATTTTCTTTATAAGGAGGACGCTATGCAACACGTTCAAACCCGCAGTACTACATCCGCGTTAGTACTCACAGCCGTATTGATTGCCCTCGCTACATTGCTTACAATGTATACGAAAATTCCAGTACCTGGCATACGCGGCTATTTCAATGTTGGAGATGTCGTTATCATGACATCCGCTTTATTATTAGGTCGAAAATATGGTGCCTATATCGGTGCTATTGGACCAGCGCTAGCCGATTTGTTCCTTGGCTACGCAGTCTTTGTACCAATCACCTTTGTGGTGAAAGGCATTGAAGGCTATCTTGTCGGTACTGTCTATAACAATAAGACAACTACCTCTGCTTTGGTAGCAACTATCGTAGGTGGTGTTATTATCGTAGCAGGCTACTTTATCGCCGAATACTTCGTATTTGATCCAGGCGTAGCCATTGCTAGTATTGTGACTAATACCATTCAAGCCGTTATGAGCGTTATTATTAGCATGATTCTCTATGCTATCTTGCGTAAACGCCTGGGGTAGTAAATTGACAGTCTCTAGAATTCAGACTATATTATAAGTACAAAAGAGCCAGTTAATGTGTTCTAGGCGTTAGGCTCATTAAAGAATTGAGAAATTTGATAAACCTAACGTGTCTAAGTATTGCAGTACTTAGTCGCGTTAGGTTTATTTTTTGGCTTAGTTTGTATTAATATTATTTATTGAATAAAACATAAGTTCGATATATAATGTAATTAAGATAGTCGACGAGGTTGGGTCGCCCTTTTTCTTTGAAGGGGGTGAAGCCTATGAGTGCCTACGAAATCATTATGATTGTCCTTGGGATTTTAACTGTAGTTATTTCCTTTGGAGCATTGATAGTGCTGATTTGTCGTAATAACGACAAATAGCCCTTCGTTACCAACTGGTAGCTGAAAACGAAAGGCCATTTCTGCATGTTTTATAATGTTTTGGGATGAGCCTGACGGAACCACTCGTCGACTATCTCTTTATTACATTATAAAGAGGTTAACCTATATAGTCAATTCGAATAAGAGAGGTAAATTGACAGTCTCTAGAATTCAGACTATACTATAAGTACAAAAGAGCCAGTTAACGTGTTCTAGGCGTTAGGCTCATCAAAGAAACAAGAATTTGATAAACCTAACGTGTCTAAGTATTGCAGTACTTAGTCTTAAACGTTAGGTTTATTTTTTACCTAACTCACGTTAATGGCTCTTTCGTTATTAATATATAGCGGATTTTAAATATTGAAAAATACGAATTAATTTCGTACAACTTGTACAAGAATAAAAGGGAGGCTCCATCAAGAGTCTCCCTTTGTTAGTTATAAATAGACTAATATTTAGTAATAGATTTTTTGTTGCGGTCGTTCCTTAATTACAGTATGTTTCGTTCTTCAAAGACCGCTTTCACCGTAAACAGTGCATTCAGTACGCGTGGAAATCCCGCATAGGGGATGCAGTGAGTACAGACCTCTACGATTTGCTCGGGCGCGATACCGACATTGAGTGCCGCATTGGTGTGTACTTTCAGCTGTGCCTCGCAACCGCCCAGCGTTAACAGGGATGAGAGCGTAATCAGTTCCCGTTCCTTGAAATCCAGGTTGGGGCGCGTGTAGATGTCGCCGAACAGCTCGACCAATAAATCGGCTATGGCCGGTGAAATCTCTTGAATTGTGTTATACACCTCCTCGCCGTGCAGCCCGTCAATTTGTTTCAATGTGTTCATACCGATGTTAAAACGTGTTTCTTTCATAATTATTACCTCCGTCTAGACGTATGATATATGCTCGAGTATACTTGAGGTCAAGGTGGTGAAAGTATGAAAATTGGTGAATTTTCAAAATTGGTGGGACTGTCTATTTCTACATTACGATATTATGAGGATCAAGGGTTCCTTCACATTGAGCGGCAGAACGGCATTCGCAATTATCATGCGGAGGATGTGGGGTTTGTGCAGTTTATTAAACGCCTGAAAGATATGGGAATGCCACTTGTGAATATCAAGCGGTATGCGGATTTAAGGTATGCCGGATCTCATACGGTCCATGAAAGAATGACCCTGTTGCAAGACCATTATCGGTTTATTGAGACCGAAATTAAACGATTGGAAGGTTATAAGAATAATCTAGAAGATAAGTTAGAGTTGTATGAACATCTTTTGAATCAAGATTACAAATAATTGACATACGTATAAATACGTATTAATATATATATAAATCAAAAATATAAAAGGACGGTGATTAAAGTTTGACCACACCAAAAGAGTTAATGAAGGTTTTAATAAAGGATGGTTGGTATATTGATAGAGTTAGAGGTTCACATCATATATTAAAACATCCAACAAAAAATGGGCGAGTGACTATAGCACTACATAAAGAAGATTTAAAACCTAAAACATTACAAACAATCTTGAAGCAAGCGGGGCTTAAATAGCCCCCTATCAAGATAAAATGGTGGAGTTAAGATAATCACAAGCTGAATGTCTAGATAGGAGGAAATAATGAGAAAGGAAATGTACCCAGCTGTATTTAGTACAGACGGTGAAAATGGATATACGGTAAGTTTTCCAGATTTATTAGGCTGTGTAACTGAAGGCGATACTTTATGTGAAGCGGTAGAGATGGCTGAAGATGCACTAGGTATTTACTTGTATTCATTGAGTGAAGATGGAGAGGACTTTCCAAAAGCAAGTAATCCAATCGATATTAAATGTAATGAAGGGGAGTTTATAGATTTAGTAAAATGGGACGAAGAAGAGTATTTAAAAAGAACAGATAACAAGGCTGTAAAAAAGACTCTCACAATCCCAAGCTGGTTAAATCATAAAGCAGAAGAGAAACAACTTAATTTTTCACAAATTTTACAACGAGCTTTAAAGCAAGAACTAGAACTAATATAGTATAAATATTTATAGATGATGTGCTTAGATTAATTAAATCTAAATTTACGAGCGTTTCAATGAAGGGATAAATGTATAATACTTTCATTATGTAGTGAAAAAGGAGATCTAAATGGCAAATTTACCTAACTGCCCTAAGTGCGGCGATGAATACACATACGAAGATGGTCATATGTTTATCTGCCCTATGTGTGGCAATGAATGGACAGCGGCTGACGCACAAGCTGCAGCTGAAGCAGGTATCATTCGCGATGCTAACGGCAATGAACTAGCTGATGGCGATACCGTTGTTGTTGTAAAAGACCTCAAAGTAAAAGGCGCTGGCGTATTGAAACAAGGTACGCGTGTTAAAAACATTCGCCTCATTTCTGATGCGAGCGACGGACACGATATTGATTGCAAAATCGATGGTTTTGGTGCGATGGCATTGAAATCTGAAATGGTTAAGAAAATCTAATCATGGAATCCCTACCGATAGAACGTCGGTAGGGATTTTTTCGTGGTATAATCAAGGTATAATGTGTTACGTAAATTTGTATAATTTTGAGGAGCAATTATGATATCTCAGGAGGAATTAAAGGCGTGTACGTATAATTTATTAAAGGAACGAGGCGTTACCGTTCAGGACATTGCAGATATTGTGATGATGATTCAACAACCATATATTCCTGATTTGACGATGGACGAGTGCGTAGAGAGTGTACAGGCCGTACTTGAAAAACGAGAAACACAAAATGCCATCATTACGGGCATAGAATTGGATAGATTGGCGGAGCAGAAGAAATTATCTGAGCCATTACAAAGTATCATGACTCGTGATGAAGCGTTGTTTGGTATTGATGAAATCCTCGCTTTATCCATTGTGAATTTATACGGATCTATTGGATTTACGAACTATGGTTATATTGATAAGGTAAAACCGGGCATTGTTAAAAATCTAGATAGTCAAGTTGATAGTCATTGCAATACGTTTCTTGATGATTTAGTTGGTGCCGTGGCGGCCGCTGCAGCAGGTCGCATTGCCCATAATACGCCGAATCGGGTGCACCATGTCGTTGTGGAGGGATAGAACATGAACGTTTTAGTCGTAATTGATATGCAACATGATTTTGTGGATGGCTCTCTTGGTTCTCCAGAGGCTCAGGCCATCGTGGATACTGTACGTCAAAAAATTGCATCCTTTGATGGACCAGTTATTTTTACACGAGATACTCACGATACTAATTATCTTGAAAGCCAAGAAGGTCAGCATTTGCCAGTTATGCATTGTGTGAAAGATACGATTGGTTGGCAAATTATGGAGAGCCTCATTACGGCCGCAGAAAAACGCAATACCATCCATCCGTACTTTATCATTGATAAACCTAATTTTGGATCTTCTGAATTGGTTACGCGCTTGCAAGGTATGAATACAGCTGAGCCTATTGAAAGTATAACTTTGGTCGGTGTTTGTACAGATGTGTGCGTTGTGTCGAATGCCATATTGTTGAAAGCTGGCTTGCCAGAGGTTCCTATTCATGTAGATCCTAATTGCTGTGCAGGGGTTACTGAGGAAAGCCATGAAGCAGCATTATTAACTATGCGTCAATGTCAGATTGAAGTAACAGATGATTTGTAATAGAGGTATAGATTGAAATATTAGTTAAATAGTGATATGCTATACACAATTACATAGCAGAGTATGCAAGGGAGCCTATGAGATAGGCTGAGAAAGGGCTGTTAGCACCTGACCTTTGACCTGATCGGGATCATGCCCGCGTAGGAAGCACGCAAAACCATTCAAGGGTATCGATCATATTATATCGATACCCTTTTTCTTGTGTACAAAGCTAAAAGGTTTTATTCAATAGGAGGACATATTATGTTTTACACTCAATTGGAAGCCGCACAAAAAGGCTTTGTTACGGATGCGATGAAAATTGTAGCAGAAAAGGAACGCATGGATGTAGAGCAATTGCGAGCGCTAGTTGCTTTAGGACAAGTTGTTATTCCCTGTAATAAGAATCATACTTGTATCGATCCAGAGGGCATCGGTAAAGCATTGCGCACGAAAATAAATGTGAATCTTGGCACATCCAGAGACGTTACCGATTATGATAGTGAAATAGAAAAGGTAAATTGGGCGATTCAACTTGGTGCTGAATCGATTATGGATTTATCTACTCATGGTGATACACGTATTTTTAGACGAAAATTAACTAGCGAATGTAAAGCCATGATTGGTACTGTACCAGTATATGACAGCGTTATACATCATCAACGGGATTTGGCAGAACTTACTGCTGAGGATTTCTTAGATACTATCCGTCTCCATGCAGAGGATGGGGTGGACTTTGTAACCTTACATTGTGGTATTACGCGTCAAACTATTGAGCAAATTAAAAAGCATAAACGTAGACTCAACATCGTTAGCCGTGGTGGTAGTCTTATCTTTGCATGGATGAGCATGACGGGTAAGGAAAACCCATTCTATGAACATTTTGATGATATTTTAGATATTTGCCGTGAGTATGATGTAACTATTTCTTTGGGTGATGCTTGTCGACCAGGCTGTTTAGCAGATGCTACGGATGTATGTCAAATTGAAGAACTGGTACGACTTGGTGAATTGACTAAACGCGCTCGAGCTAAAGGTGTGCAAGTGATTATTGAAGGCCCAGGTCATGTGCCACTTAACCAAATTCAAGCGAATATGGAAATTGAGGAAACGCTATGTGGCGGAGCTCCGTTTTATGTGTTAGGCCCATTGGTGACAGATATTGCACCTGGCTATGATCATATAACAGCTGCCATTGGTGGTGCTGTGGCGGGCATGCATGGGGCGTCCTTTCTTTGTTATGTAACGCCGGCAGAGCATTTGGCATTGCCTAATGCAGACGATGTGAAAGAAGGTATTATGGCTTTCAAAATAGCAGCCCATGCAGCGGATATAGCACGTGGCATACCAGGTGCCCGTGATAAGGATGATGCGATGGCTGATGCTAGACGCGTACTAGATTGGGAGGCGCAATATGCGTGTGCACTTGATCCTCAACGTGCTCGCAATATTCGTGAAAGCCGAGCTCCAGAGGAGGGGCATAGTGAAACTTGTAGTATGTGTGGTAAATTCTGTGCTGTTCGTAGCATGAATAAGGCTTTGAATAGCGAATATATTGATATTCTGTAATAAATGTTGGTCATATATTGACGTTTATCTATATAGATAGTACAATATGCAAAGAATGATAATTCATATCAATGAAATACCGATGCAGGTGCATCGAATCGCTTTCACAAGAACGATACTAGTTAAGATATCGTTCGTGCCCTAATTAAAAGGAGGACTATTATGAAACCTTTCGAACTCGCACCATTACCATATGCTTATGATTATCTAGAACCTGTTATCGATGCAGAGACGATGAAACTGCATCATGATAAGCATCACCAAGCGTATGTTAATAATTTGAATGCAGCCATCGCTAAATACCCGGATCTTGCCTATGGTTGCGTAGATTGTATTCTCGGCGATATTGCCAATGTGCCAGAGGATATCCGTCAAGCGGTTATCAACAATGGTGGGGGTCATAAAAACCACACCATGTTTTGGGATATCATGACAAAACCTGATACATCTAAATTGCAAGGCCCTTTGAAGGATGCTATCGATGCTGATTTAGGCGGATATGATGCTTTTGTTGAAAGCTTCTCCCAAGCGGCGGCAACACGATTTGGCTCTGGCTGGGCTTGGCTAGTGGTCAACAAGGATGGCAAACTAGAAGTAACCTCTACGGCTAATCAAGATAATCCTCTTTTGGAAGGTAAAACTGCCATTCTTTGTTTAGATGTATGGGAACATGCATATTACTTGCATTACCAAAATCGTCGCCCAGATTATATTAAGGAATTCTTCCGTGTTATCAACTGGGATGCAGTCGCTGAAAACTACGAAAAAGCATTGCAACCTCATCATCAATAAGATGATTGTTAACGAATAGATGATACATCTATGTCCAATTTATGGATTGATTTGTCATCTATTCGTTATTTTTTTGAATAACTTTCAAAAGTATAGCCATGGATACAGATTTTCTAATCGATATCGTTTATCATAGGGTCATAGGTTATTAAAGATGACCTTTCGGAATGTAAATTACCTTATATACGAAAACGTATAGAGGCTACTAACATAAGCAATAAACAATATTTTTGACACGAGGGGATCAAAATGGAAAAGAAATTAGATTTATCAAAATCCGTATATGATTTGGTACAAGAATATCCAGAGGTTATAGATATTATGAAAGGATTGGGCTTCACAGAAATTACCAATAAGGTGATGCTCCATTCCGTTGGCAAAATTATGACTATCCCTAAAGGGGCTAAGATGAAGGGCATCTCTATGATGGATATTGTAGGGGCCTTTATGAAAGCTGGTTTTACATTAGAAGGTGATATGCCCAACCTACACGGTGATGATGTAGCATCTGCTAAGGATGTTCCTGTTGAGGCACCAGCCACTCAAGATGAGGAACCTAAGGCTAGTGAAAATACAGAAGCTAACGCAGAGGATACTGTACCCGATAGCGAACGGGTAGAGCAATTAAAAGGCTTCTTAAAACGCTTAGGTACAGGGGAAGCCCTTGGCGATGTGCGCAAAGATTTTGCCAGCCAATTTAAACATGTAGAAGCCAGTGAAATCATGAAAGCTGAACAAGGCCTTATGCGCGAAGGTACACCTCTAGAAGAGGTACAACAATTATGCGACCTTCATTCCGCTTTGTTCCACGGTTCTACCATTCATGAACAAATGGAAGAAGAGCATGCGAAGGTTGAGGCTGCTTTAGAAGCTCAAGATAAGAAACAAACGGTAACAACGCTTGTAGAAACGATAGGCCATCCGCTCAACCAAATGACGGAAGAAAATAAGGCGCTTAATGATTTGATTGAAGAGCTTCGTCCTAAAGTGGCCGATAAAACGGCAACCGTTGATGATGTAAATAGAGTGCGTCAATTATCCGTTCACTATGCTAAAAAAGGCGATTTGTTATATCCAAAATTAAAGGTGGATTATGCTATCGGTGGCCCATCCATGGTTATGTGGACTGTTGATGGCGATATTCGAGACCAATTGGGTGATTTGGCAAAATCTAGTCAAAGTGTAGATGATTGGTATAGACGTTTTGATGAGCTTCTTACACGTGCTCAAGAAATGATCTACAAAGAACAAAATATCTTGTTCCCTATCTGTGCGGAAAACTTTACAACTCAAGATTGGTACCAAATCTATAAGGATACTGCACAATATGAGGAAATCTTTGGTGTAAAACGCATTGCTTGGCCAGAGGCTGATGCGGCATTAGCTACACAAACTAGAAAATCAAGTGGTGATGACAATACCATCGGTTTAATTGGTGGTACGTTAACTGTAGATCAACTCGATGCTATGCTTAACACAATGCCTATGGAAGTAACTTTCGTTGACCATGAAGACATTAACCGTTATTTTAACGACGGCGAAAAGGTCTTTAAACGCCCTACTACGGCAATCGGTCGCGATGTATTCTCCTGTCATCCACCTAAGGTAGAACCTATCGTGCGCGGTATCATCGATTCCTTCCGTAAAGGGGACCGCGATAATGTGGCCGTATGGCTTGAAAAACAAGGCCGTCCATTCTATGTAAACTACATGGCGGTTCGCGACAAAAATAAGAAATACCTTGGCACATTGGAACTCGTACAAGATATGCAATTTGCAAAGGACCATTTCTCAAGATCTAAATAAGAAATCCTATATACGAAAATATGACAAAAGGCTGCTCTAGAACTGATGCTAGAGCAGCCTCTTTATACGTAGGACTAAGAACGGATATGGTCGATGATGCTGTGCGTAGCTGTTTTGATATTAGCTAGGCTCGTGGCTAAGTTAACTCGTACAAAGGTGGCGTAGTTTTTACCGCCAAACCATTCGCCAAAGCTTGGCGCGATACGGCATTGATGTTCGAATAGGTCGTGCATATCTTCAGGTTTTACATAGGCACCGAAATCTATCCACGCCAAATAGGTGCCGTCCATAGGGCTGATGCGAAGCTTTGGTAGGGCTGAGAGTAGTTCATCGCATAGATATTCGTAGTTTTCGCGGATGACAGCGCATACATCGTCTAGCCACGCCTCTGCCTCTGGATGGGTATAGGCCGCAGTGATAGCCGTTTCTGCGATGACATCTGCATCCGTGTGGTACACTTGCGCCTTATAGGCGTTATATTGAGTGCGTAATGTCTCGTTGGGAATCATCACTTCCGCCTGATGTAAGCTGGCCATGTTAAACGATTTTGACACAGATGACATGGTTATCATATGGTCTGCATAATGACCGTTGGATACGGATAGTGCGGGCGTAAATGGTGTGGAACCGGTAATAAGGTCTTGATGGATTTCGTCGCTTATGATGAGCACATTGTGACGCTGACAAATGCTAAATAATCGGTCCATTTCTTCTTCGGTCCACACGTGTCCCACAGGATTATGGGGATTGCAGTGGATGAAAACCTTCACATCGTTTTGACTAATGGCGGACTCGAATGCATCGTAATCAACAGTATATCCATTGGTCGTCGTGCGATGTAATGGCACTGCAACGATGTGTCTGTTTGCATCATTGGCACGGGCATCGAAGGCTCCGTACACGGGCGTAAGGACTGTAATGGCATCGTTTGGTTTGGTGAAAGCCCCAATACACCACATGATACCGGTAATAACATTGGGGGCGCTAGTGATCCAGTCTTGTTCAATAGTGCAGTTGTGACGGCGTTTGTGCCAATGTATGACAGCTTCTATATAATTTGGATTTGTCATGGTATAACCTAGAGGATTGTTTGTTACATAGTTACAAATGGCCTCTTGTATGCATGGTGGTGTTATAAAGTCCATATCTGCCACCCAGAGTGGTAGTAGGTCGGTGCGACTAAATTTTAAATATTCGCCGTCCCATTTGCGGGAATGAGAACCGCGGCGGTCTATGTAGTATGTTTCAGTAAATTCTGTAGTGTTCATAGGAATACCTCATTTATGTTGCCTTATGTATGTATTATAGCAATAAATGTATATAAAATAAGCATATTGTAGCTCAGCTTCTTGACGGAGCTCGCTTTCACAATTTAAAATGTACTATAGAATAGTGTGTGTCTCACCAGTGACCACACGTCTATCGAATGGTTACAAAAGATAAATGTTAGCAGCATGTGGCGGCGTCCCTATGTGAGAGGGCTCATCGGACAGCTTAGGTGCATGCAACGCTGTATAAGTATAGTACTGGATCCTTGTTAGGAGGCATGTGCCATGAGTAACGAATTAAAACCACTTCATTTTGATGCGGATTATACGATGGAGGAGGCGCTCGCTGAGGCGAAACGTTGTCTAAATTGTCCAAAACCTTTGTGCCGCATGGGCTGTCCGATTGAAAACGAGATTCCTCGTTTTATCCAAGCCATCGCGCGCGGTAACTTTGGCTTAGCCAACGATATCTTGGCGGAACGTACAAACTTGCCAGCTATCTGTGGTCGCGTGTGCCCACGCGAAAATCAATGCGAAGGCAACTGCATCATGAATAAGGCTAAGAAACCGCCTATCAACATCGGTAAATTGGAACGTTTTGCTGCCGATTTTGAAAGCATCAATGGATTGCGCAAACCTAAGAAAATTAAACAAGATCTCGGTAAAGTAGCCGTTGTCGGTTCCGGCCCTGCAGGCTTGTCCGTTGCAGGCGACGTAGCAAAACTCGGCTATGATGTCACTGTATTTGAAGGTCAATCCGAACCAGGCGGCGTACTCTTATTCGGTATTCCTGAGTTCCGTTTGTCCAAGTCCGTTGTACGTCGTGAAATCGCCCGTCTTGAAGGCTTAGGCGTTAAATTCGTATGTAATACATTCATCGGCCAAGATAAATCCTTGGATGATCTATTTGCAGAAGGCTTTGATACCATCTTCATCGGTACGGGTACACATATTCCTCAAGAAGTACGTATGGAAAACGATCAAATTACAGGCGTATTCCAAGCAATGTACTTGTTAACAAATGTACAATTGGTAGAAAATGGTGAGCTTGAAGAAAAAGCGATTCCTGTGAAGAAAGGGGACCGCGTTGTTATCATCGGCGGTGGTAACGTAGCGATGGATGCGGCTCGTACATGCGTACGTCTAGGCTGTGAATCTGTCACTGTTGCATACCGTCGTAGCCAAGAACAAATGCCAGCCTTGTTATCTGAATACGAAGAAGCCCGTGCCGAAGGTGTTCAATTCCAATGGTTCGCATCTCCAGTTGGTGTAGAAGGTAAAGACAAGGTAGAAGGCTTTAAATACGAAGTAATGGCCCTTAATGACGATGGTGCGGGTATCCACGGCACAGGTAAATACCAAGTGATGCCTGTCGATAAGATCATCATCGCTGCTGGTCATAAACCTAATGCACGCCTCGTTGGGGAAGGTAACAACCTTCGCGTAGACGAAAAAGGCTATATCATCACATCCGAAGAACCATACGGCATGACAAGCCGTGAAGGTGTATTCGCCGGTGGTGACGTAGTACATAAACCAGCCACTGTAGTACTCGCTATGCGCGAAGCTAAAAAAGCCGTTGATGGCATGGTTAAATACATGGAAATCAAACGTGCTATGGCTATTGCAGAAGAGCATAAATAAGACTTTTATGTACAAGAATATACATGTATGTATGTTTAAGCATAATTTTATAACATAATATGAATAAAAATCCCTTGCGATATGAATGTATCGCAAGGGATTTTCTATTATATGTCATCACAATTCAAGTTGCTATGGTCCCTCTTAATTGGTTGCCGTATTGTGGAGGCAAAGAGTTGTTATTAAGGATAGTATAGAAAGTGAGGTTTCTATGATGTATGATATCGTATGTAGTGAAACACAGTCAGAAAAGGCTATCCAACACTTAGGCGTTCTCATTCTCTTATGGCGCCGCCACTATCATATAACTCAACAAGAGTTAGCTAAGCGAACGGGATTGTTACAGTCCTATATTAGCGGACTGGAAAAGGGGAATATAGACCCTCGTATATCTACGCTGTGTAGGATAGTCAATGGCTTTGATAATATGCCCTTAGATACATTTTTTGGAGGCCCTGACTTAGGCTTTATCGACTTTCACGGCATAGAACATCGACATATAGAATTTCATTAAAATCCTAAATCCTCGTTGATGATAATAACCTCCATAGTTTGCATGTTGCGCATTTTCTTGTAATAAATCGTTAAGGCATTACAAATCCTGTCAGGCGAACCACAGTCGTAGCATTTTTCTTCCAGCTTGGCACAAGGATTGAGGGAACTTTTTTTATTTTTTTTGCTGTTCAGTGGTGCCGCCACATTGCGCGCCCGGTAGATGGCAGAGGCCAAGTCAGGCGTAATTTTGTTACGTCCTAGTACGAAAAAGACCTCTTGTGATCCGAATAGAGAGGCCGCTACACGGTTGCCAGTACCATCGATGTTGACCATTTCACCCGTTTGCGCTAAGGCGTTAACAGAGGTTAAAAATACATCGCGCCCCATGGTGCGTAGCGCTGTATCGCGGAAACTTTCACCAGGAAGAGGTCGCTGAATATCTGTTATGTCATCGTTGACCTGGGACAAAGCATCATGAACCTTGAGTTCCAATAAGGTGCGTGAATCACCGATAGCCACTCGTTTATGTTGAATGCGAGACTGTAAATAGGCCACTGCGTCAGCGCCTGTTTCAAAATAATGGACCACGAAGTTGTTGCGTTCTAAGGCTTTGATGGTTTTCTCTATATCGATGGGGGCATCGTTGATTTGAGGATTGATAACTGCATTGATTGTTGTGTCTGTGTTGGCCATGAGTCCTCCCATATTACATATAAACTAGTGAGGTAAACAGTATTTTCGAAGTAATGTAAGGTAAAGATTATTTTCTAAGTAATACAGTATTTCTATTACTAGTATTGTACTGTTTTATGTGGTGGTTATTCAACATAAGGAGACTCTGTTTTTAGGTAAAAGAATGATACTGATAGTATAGAATGTTCTTTGTATAAAACATTGGAATAGAATCCATATTTGAACACTAAATAGTAAAACTTTGGAATGAAATCCAATTTTATGATAAAATTAATATAAAGTTGGAATGGAATCCAGAGTTATTAGGTAGTCGATATGATATTTGACAATACTAATAAGAGGGTTCCATCTATGAGAACGTACATAGATGAGGAGGCCCTTATGAAATTAATTCAGCGCCAAGGATATCTAGATTTTTTACGACGTAATCGGAATCGGCCTATTGTTAAGGTTGTCTCTGGGATACGTCGTTGTGGGAAATCTACGTTATTTAGGCTATTTAAGGATGAGCTGTTATCGGAAGGCGTTAAACCTGAACAGATAATATCCATTAATTTTGAAGAACTAGAATATGAGCATTTACGAGATTATCATGCGCTGTATCAATATATTTTAGAGCGTATGCAGCCTGATGAAATGAATTATATTTTCCTTGATGAAATTCAGCACGTTGATCAGTTTCATCGCGTCGTAGATAGCTTGTTTGTAAAAGAAAATACAGATTTATATATTACGGGATCCAATGCATACTTTATGTCATCCGATATCGCTACGCTACTAACTGGACGATATGTGGAAATTCAGATGTTACCACTGTCCTTTAGTGAGTTTTACCATAGCAAATACGATGGTAATCAGTACTCTTTAATTCCTGCCTATGAGTCCTATCTTCGTGAAAGCTCATTCCCTTATACGCAACAATTAGGGGGCGAAGATTTTGATATACAAGAATATCTACGAGGCCTATACAATACCTTATTATTACATGATGTTGTGGCTCGATTGAAGATTAGTGATGTTACAATCTTACAAGATATTGTGAGATATATTATGTCTAACATAGGTAGTTTGCTTTCACCCAATAAGATTGCAAATTCGCTCGTTAGCGCCGGTAGAAAAATAGATAATAAAACGGTAGAACGATATTTACAAGGCTTGCAAGATAGCTTGTTGCTATATAAGGTTAATCGTTATGATGTGCGCGGTAAAGAATTATTGCGTATAAATGCAAAGTACTACTGTGTGGATGCAACATTACGTAATCTATTAGTTGGCAACGCGAGTCGTGATACAGGACATATTTTAGAGAATATCGTTTTTCTTGAACTCATTCGTCGTGGATATACTGTATATGTAGGCCAATTAGCTAAGGGTGAAATTGACTTTGTTGCACAAAAAGCGGGTGTTACAGAATACTATCAGGTAAGCGAAACTGTGTTAGATCCTAATACGCTAAATCGTGAGCTCGCACCTCTTAAGGCTGTACAAGACCAATATCCAAAGTTTTTACTTACATTGGATGAATTAAATAAAAATGCAAATTATGACGGAATTCAACAACGAAATGTTTTAGAATGGTTGTTAGAGAGCTATTAAATTGCTATAATAATAGTATTGATATGGCATAAGCCAATGTTAAGGAGGCAAAAATCGTGGATTTAATTCAAAAATTAAAAGACCAAGTAAAACCATTAGGTAAAAAAATCGTGTTGCCAGAATACAAAGATGAACGCGTATTGAAAGCAACTGAAATCATTTTGAAAGAAGGTTTCGTAACACCTGTATTAGTAGGTAACCCAGCTGAAATCGCAGAAGCTGCTAAAGCTGTTGGCGTATCCGTAGAAGGTGCTGAAATCATCGATCCAGCTAACTACGATCGTTACCAAGAAATGGTTGATACATTCGTAGAATTGCGCGCTAAAAAAGGTATGACTCCTGAAAAAGCTGACGCAACTATGAAAGGTGACTGCTTATTCTTCGGTGCTATGCTTGTTCGTCTTGGCGCAGTAGATGGCATGGTTGCTGGTTCCGGTTGCCCAACTGCAAACGTATTGCGTGCTGCATTACAAGTTGTAGGTACTAAACCAGGTCTTAAAACTGTATCTTCTTCCATGTTCATGTTCACAAGCAAAAAAGAATATGGCGACGACGGTATGCTCGTATTCTCCGACTGCGGCGTATTGCCTAACCCAACTAGCGAACAATTGGCTGATATCGCAGAATCCACTGTAGAAAAAGCTCGCAAAGTTGTTGGCATGGCTGATCCTCGCGTATCCATGTTATCCTTCTCCACAAAAGGTTCCGCTTCTACTCCAGAAGTAGACAAAGTGGTTGAAGCTGTTAACATCTTGAAAGAACGCAACGTTGACTTCAAATTCGATGGCGAATTACAATTGGACGCTTCCATCGTTCCTTCCGTAGCAGAAAAGAAAGCTCCTGGTTCCAACGTAGCTGGTAAAGCTAACATCTTGATTTTCCCTGATCTTCAAGCTGCTAACATTGGTTACAAATTGGTACAACGCTTCTCCGGTGCTGACGCTCTTGGCCCATTGATTCAAGGTTTGGCTAAACCAGTTCATGACCTTTCCCGTGGCTGCTCCGCTCAAGACGTTGTAGACGTTGCTGCTATCGCTGCTGTTGAAAGCATCTAATAGTTACTCATACAATTATATATAAACATATGTCATATATGATTTGATATGCTGAAAGCTGGCTCTATGAGCCAGCTTTTTGTATGTTCAATATATATCTATATATTTTTATATTCATTACTTTATGTTATTTTTTACAGCCTTACCATTGTTGTCATGTTACTTTCAAATTGGTAGCTACTGCGACAGACAGAATCCATGGTTGATCGTATAGTATAACTATAAGACTATAGATCGGCGTAAACCATTGGAGGTGTATCTTATGAGTTTTGGAACTATTAATAAATCCATGACCGTAGCTGATGCGGTTAAAGTAAATCCAGAGTTAATGGATGTATTAGCAAAAGATGGAATTGATTTTTGCTGTGGTGGTGGACATCCTTTAGCAGAGGCTATTGCAGAAACAGGTAAAGATGTGGATGCATACATTGCTATGTTAAATACTGTACAAGTTGCTAAGAAATCTTCTCGTGTAGAGGTGCTTAGTTATTCTAAAGACCAATTGATTGACTACATCGTTCATACCTATCATCGAGAACAATTGAATATGATTGATGAAATTGACCAAGGATTGGCAAAACTACTAAATGTACATTATGACCATCATGGTGAGGAATTGACAAAGATTTATCAAACCTTTTTGCAACTCAAATCCGCTCTTATACCTCATTTCCGGCATGAAGAACATGTAGACTTTCCTGAGTTTAAAGCGGGTAAACCCATAGACTTTGATGAACTTCGGGCTGAACACGAAGCTGCAGGTGTACTTTTGGAATCCTTAAGTGCATTGACCAACCAGTACACAGCACCAGCAGATGGCTGTGCTACTTATGTCTATGTATTTAAGACCATGAAAGCCTTAGAAGAAGGTCTTCATGAACATATTTTCTTAGAAAATTCTGTTTTGTTTGACATGAAATAGATTATAATATCATCTGTATAACGACAAGGCTCTATTACAAAATGGTTCCTTGTATGTAGTAAAGACACCAATCGAATGGTTGGTGTCTTTTGTTTTCTTAAAAATTATGAGTTTGTAGCTATATTATGGTGAAATATGTGGTTTGCGTAAATACATATAGAAGGTGTATGATTGAGTTAACTATATTTGCTTAATATACTTAATCAATTTGTACATATAGTTGTGTATGACGTAATAAAAAGGAGAGAACCATGATTTCTGTATTCGATACAAACCCTGTTACATTTGAAGACAAAGGTCGTACATTAACGATTAGTTACAATGGTGTGATTTGTAAAGATGCAAATGGTACTGTTACAACTGATATTAATTTTGAGGACGTAAATGAGCTATTTCTTACAAGATATTTAAATTCAAATAGTAACTATACGATTAGGTTCAGAGACCATAATTGGAAAAGCATAGAAGGTCAAGATTTAGATACTGACCGTAAAGGATCTAATGCTGGTCACAATATCCGCGAAACAAAAGCGATTATTGCCGCTTTTGCTCGAAATAAATTGACAGCGGAATTCCCTGCAAATTTAGATACCCTTCAATTGCCACTTGATTACTACTACCTGGGGAAACGAGAAATCACCATTAAAAATGGTGTTATCTCAAATGGTAAGATTGATATCCCTATTAATGAAATCCGTCGTGTAGTATGTGCATCTAATGGTACAATTAGTAAATTGTTAGTCTATAAAGAAGAAAAACCTAGTTCCTTCTTCAAAAAGATTTTCGACAAATGTGATATGAAAATCACGTTGAATGCCATTACGTTGCCTTTGTTGGAAGCTATCGTAACACGTAATACCGGACATGGTATCGATTTCTCCCGCGGTAATGGCTTTGACCAAAAGGATTCTAACTATATCATCATTCGCTACCTAGACTCTGGATACTTCCTTGAAAAAGACGGTACAGCACCAACAGAATGGCAAAAAACTGCTGCCGAAACAACGGCTAAATTTAATTATGATGTAAATCAACTTATTTAAGTATAAACTTAATATATAAACAAGAGCCTCTATGGACATTCCTTATTGGTAAAGGAATGTTCATAGAGGCTCTTTTATAGCTTTAAATCTACTGTAGAGAGAGTTAAGTTAGTTTTGTACCGCTGTAAAGCGTTGGCGACCAAATTTGTGATTGTTGATTTCATCTACTAGAATTTGTGCAAATGTATCATAAGAGATATAAGGCTTACCTTCTTTGTTCAAGATAATATTTTCATTACCTAATACATAGTCATTAGATTCAGGACCTTCTGCATCTAAGATTGGTGGTGGGGTAAACATTGTCCAGTCTACATTGCTGAATTTACGCAAGATATCGTCAGATTTACCATGAGTTTTGGAACGAACTAGGAATTCTGGAGGAAACTCTGGTGTATCATTTAGTTGAACTGTGTGATCTTCGTCTACATAGAGACTGCCTGCACCACCTATAGCGATGAGGCGCGTATTTGTGTTAGCTAATGCTTTTACAAGCAATAATGTCAAATCTGCTGGTAAGTGATACGTATCTGGTGTGAAAGCGCTTGTAGCATTTACGACTACATCAAATTGAGTTAGTTCTTGTTTTGTTAGTTGTAACGCATCTTTTACGATGGTTGGAATACCTTCAATGGCACCTTCGCGACGGACAACACCGCTTACTTGATGACCTGCTTTGAGGGCTTTCTCTACAATACGACGACCTGCGTTACCATTTGCACCGATTACTAAAATGTTCATGTGCTTTCTCCTTTTATATAAAGTGCTAAACATTAATTCTAAGCCTCCACTGCCTTGACGGTCTATGGTCTAGGCAAAGTCGTTTAGAATTAATTATTTGTCACTTCTCTAACATATGATTAGTGAATTTGAGTTAAGCTGATGACCTCATTATATAGAGGTGCCATTATTTTGAATAGTAGAATTATTCAGGATAGGTACTATCAAAAGTGATAGAATTGTGATATTTACTGGGATAAATTTTTTCAAAAAGTTTTGTACCTTGAATTTATAATCTAAGTGCAACTAAAAAAGATTCATGGCTTTCTGATAAAATAGTGTTTGCAAAGACATCTAAAAATCAGGAGGAGCCATGAATCATTATACTCATTTTACACTAAAAGAGCGCGAAATTCTAAAACATTTTATTGATATAGGAAAAAATCAAACAGAAATTTCAATTTTACTTGGGAAAAATAAATCGTCTATATCAAGAGAAATCAAAAGAAATAGTCAAAATGGCGAGTACATACCTTGTGAAGCCCATGACAGATATAAAAATAGACGCTTTAATTGTAAACCAAGAAAAAAGCTAGATAATCCAAGTCTATATGAATGTGTAAAGAATTTATTTTTGAGACATCAATGGTCTCCGGAACAGATCTCCTCTCGATTGAAATTTGAAAATTCAAGCTTCACTATTAGTTACAATACAATTTACAGGGAAATATATAATGGTCGTTTTGATGAAAAAGAATTATCACATGGAAATAGAGGAGTTGTTCGCAAACTACGACATCGTGGTAAAAGTCGTCATACAAAAAATTATGAAGAAAGACGTGGAAAAATTCAAATTAGTAATTTAATTACAGATAGACCAGCTCCTGCAAATAATCGAGAACGATTAGGTGATTGGGAGGCTGATACAGTTATGGGGCAGACTGGTAAGGCTTGCTTAGTAACATTAACTGATCGAAAAAGTAGGTATCTGCTATGTAAAAAAATTGCAAAAAAGAATGCATTTTTAGTCAAACAAGCGATGATTAAGCTTTTAAAAAATCAACCTCTAGAAACAATAACTCCAGATAGAGGGAAAGAGTTTTCTAAACATGCAGAAATTAGTCAGGAGTTGAATTTAGTAGAATTTTATTTTCCATTTCCACATCATCCTTGGCAAAGAGGAACAAACGAAAACACCAATGGATTGCTTAGAGAATATTTCCCGAAAACTGTGGATATTAATCAATCAGATAGCTATGTTGAAGCAAAAATGAAAGAAATAAATCTTAGGCCGCGCAAATGCTTAAATTGGAAAACTCCATACGAGGTTTATCATTCAGTAGAGTTGCATTTGACTTGACAATTCAAGGTA
>NZ_JAPX01000032.1:0-12926 GCF_000524355.1 Veillonella sp. ICM51a | reverse complement strand
ACTAAGAAGGATGCTAAGGTAGGTAAAGATGACAAAGTTCAATTGATTGCTGGCGAAAACATAACAGTAAACCAAAATGAACGAGACTTTACATTCACTCTTAACAAAGATCTTGTGAAGATGAATTCTGCCACATTCCTTGGTACAGGCAGTAATACAACAGTCATTACTGGTAACAGTATTACACAAACTGCAGGTACTCAAACGAATACATCTACGGCAGGTGGTAATACTGTAGCAGATGGTACTAAGTCCACAGAAACTACAGCAGATGGTCAAGTGATTAAAGACGGTGCTAAATCCAATAAATCTACTGTAGATAGTAATGTTATCGATGATGGTAATGGTAATGTAAATACATCCAATGCAACATCGAATACCATTACTGATGGTACTAATACAAGTACGATCACTGCTGGTAAAGCCAACATTGGAAACATTGCTGTTGATGGTGTGAACAATAAGATTACTATGGGGAATGGTGCAAATCCTGTTACACTAGATGGCGCTAATGGTCATTTGGATGGTTTAACTAATACAACATGGGTTCCAGGTGTAACAAAAGCTACTACTGGCCGTGCTGCTACAGAAGATCAATTGCAACAAGTATCTGATGCAGTAGGCGCTGGTTGGAAGGTGAATACTGGTATCGTTGCTGGTTCTAGCGGTGTATCTAATGGTGCTGCTTCAACTAAGGTATCCAGTGGTGAAGAAGTAAAACTTCAAGCCGGAGATAACCTTGTCATCGACCAAAATGGCAAAACAGTATCTTATTCCTTGAATAAAGACCTTACTAAGATGAATTCTGCAACTTTTGAAGCAACAGGCGGTAAAACAACTGTTATCAAAGGTGATAGCATCGTTCAAACAGATGGTGGTAAAACAAATACATCTAATGCAGCGGGTAACACAGTTGTAGATGGTAATAAATCCACTGCTACAACTGCAGCAGGTACTACTATCACTGATGGTGCTAAGACGAATACATCCACAGCTGATAAGAATGTGATTAATGATGGTGCTGGTAATACCAATACTGCAACAGCAACTAGCAACAATTTGGCAGATAATGCAGGTAATTCTAATGTATCCAATGCAACTAGTAATACATTGAAAAATGCAGCTGGTGATGAAACTAAGGCTGATGCTAAGGGGGTAACTGTTAAAGATGCAGCTGGCAACAATGCAACTTTCACTAAAGATGGCATAACGATTACAAAAACTGGTAAAGATACGGTTTCCTTAACTAGCGATGGCCTCGATAATGGCAAGAATAAGATTGTGAATGTTGCGGCTGGTGTGACGAATACAGATGCAGTTAATGTTGGTCAGTTGAAAGAGTATTCTGCTAAGTCCACTACTGAATTGACTGCTAATAATGGTGAAACTGCAGGTAGTACGACGGGCAATATTGTATTAACTAAGACAACTGCTGCCGATGGTCATACAATTTATGACAATAAGTTGAATGATAAGATTACATTAGGGACAGATCCAACTAAGGCGGTTACAGTAGATGGTACTACTGGCACGGTAACAGGCTTAACTAATAAAACTTGGACTCCAGGTTCTATTGTTTCTGGTCGTGCGGCTACAGAAGATCAATTGAAAGATGCCGTAGCTGATTCTGGTTGGAAAGTTGCTGTTGGTAAAGATGGATCTGGTAAAAGTAATGTTGTAGGTACAAGCCCTGAAAAAATCAAGGCTGAAGAAACAGTTACTTTCAAAGCAGGCAATAACATGATGGTTACTCAAACAGGTAAATCTATCAGTTATGCAGTCAACCCTGAGCTTACAAATATGACGTCTGCTACATTTACGGATAGTACTGGCAATACAACGGTAATGAATAGTAATGGTATTACTATTACGCCTAGTGGTGCGAACCCTACAAATCCATATGCAGGTCCTGTATCCTTAACGAAGGAGGGCCTTAATAATGGTAATAATCAAATTAAAGGGGTTGCGCCTGGTACAGATCCAACAGATGCAGTGAATGTAGCTCAATTAAATGCGTCCAATGCAAATACTAGCCAAGCTATCAATCAAGTGGCAGGTGAGGTGCAACGTGTTGGTGCTCATGCAGCAGCTATGGCAGCATTGAAGCCTATTCAATACGACCCATTGGAACCAACGCAAGTCATGGCCGGCGTAGGTAACTATCGCGGTGAAACGGCGGCAGCTCTTGGCCTTGCACATTACACGAATGAAAACACTATGTTCAACGTAGGCGTTTCCGTTGGTGGTAACCATAATATGGTTAATGCTGGTGTAACTCATAAATTTGGTTACAGCCCAGAAAAGAAAAATATTCCAGATCGTTACAAAGCAGGCCCTATTAGCTCTGTATATGTAATGCAAGATGAAGTATCTAGCCTTAAAAAGGAAAATGCAGAACAAAAATATGTTATCGCTGATCAAGCGGCTCGTCTAACTACGTTAGAAGCTGAGAACGAACAACAACGTCGTGAATTGGAAGAAACGAAGAAGGGGTTGGATGATTTGAAAGCAGCGGTAGATAAATTGTTAGCATCCAAAGGCTAAGCAGTAAAAATTGATAATAGAAATCAAATTATAAAGATATAATAATCTTGGGATAAAATAAAGAACCCTCTTAACTACGATATTTATACCCTGTTGGGTATAAAACGTATGCAAGAGGGTTCTTTGCATTTTTGATATAAGTTATTAGTTAAATTGCATAACATATGAATGACTTCTCATATGTTGTATGGTATAATACAGTAATATTATGGGAAATTTAATGTAATCTCTATGGGTTTATTATGGGGAGTCATTATGTTAACATCATTACAACGCTGGTTCTCAGTAGATACCATATTACCGATGAAGGATCGACTGGGACCGGTAGATACTACAAAAAACTTATATAATAAATACTTAAAAATCGCATGGCCTGCGACATTGCAAGGGCTCATGATGCAGCTGATGACGGCCATTGATTTAGCCATGGTAGGCTCTTTGGGGGCCTCCGCACTAGCTTCGGTAGGTATCATGGGACAACCAGAAATGGTTATGCTCGTCATTTGCCGGGCCTTATCGATTGCAGTAACCGCAATTATTGCCCGCCGTCATGGTGAAGGTGATGTAGATGGTATGAATGCGGTGCTAAAGCAATCGATTCTACTGAACTTTTTAATATACATTCCATTGCTCGCTATATGCTTATTTAATTTAGAGCATATTTTGCGATTTACTGGGGCAGAGGATGGCTATATTGAAACCGCTGTTTGGTATGGTCGCTTCATTGTCATGAGCCTTGTATTCCAGTCTTTTAGCCAAATTGTAGGGGGTGCCCTCATCGGCTATGGAAATACAAAGGTTATCTTTAAATCCAATGTGGTGGGTAATATCTTAAATACGATTATGAATTTCTTCTTGATCTATGGTATTGCCTTTTTCCCAGAATTTGGTGTCATGGGGGCTGGTATTTCGACGCTCATCAGTAGTGCCGTTATCGCAGCATTGCTATTGCGCGCTATCTCACAACATACCAAGACTGGTCTCACCTTATTGCATCCGTCAAAATGGCGCTTTGAGCGTTCCGTACTTCATACGATATTCCACGTAGGAGGTAGCTCTTTAGGGGAGCAGTTCTTTGAACGCTTTGGTATGTATACATATACCATGATTGTGGCATCCCTTGGTGCCGTACCGTTGGCTGCACATTATGTGTGTATGAACTTGATGGATATATTCTATTACTTCGCCATGGGCCTTGGCTTTGCCGGTGCTTCTCATACGGGGCAAAACTTAGGACATAAACGGCCGGATTTAGCGAAGGCTTTTGGTCGTATCGGTGCTCGCATGGGTTTATTTGTGGGGGTCGTTAGCGGTCTCATTTTTATTAGTGCCGGTCATTTGCTGGTACAAGCTTATACACGTGAAAGCGAGGTTGTCACATTAGCTACGGCATTGATGGGCATTATGGCTATCGCTGCCTTTCCTCAAGCACTACAACAGGTCTTTGCAGGCGTGTTGAAAGGTGCAGGTGATACCTTCTATATCATGAAGTATTCATTAATTAGTGTTGCTGTTATTCGCCCAATCATTACCTATGTACTATGTATTACATTGGGCCTTGGGCTATATGGGGCATGGATTTCTCTATGCTTAGATCAATCGTTACGGCTTGTTTGTGCCTACATACGTTTTATAGGTGGTTCATGGCAGCATAAGGTGGTATAGGTACATTGAAACTTTTAAAATAGTTTATGAAAGTTTTATGAAAAACTTCTTGCCTAGTAATTAAGAATGGTATACAATACAGATGTGGAATAAATGACACGTTGGGGAACGTGTTGTTTGTAAAAATCATCAATTTCACGTATATATGTAAGGGATATATATATGAATATAAAGAGGCATCGGCCAGTAATGGTCGATGCCTCTTTTATATGCGTGCGCACATGACTAATCCCCCAGATAAACAGGGGGCTTGTAGTATGTTTATGAGATTAATTATAGATTATTACATTCTAGCCATGCGGCCATAGCTTTTTTGCCTGCTGTTGGTAGGGACTCGGAGAATACTCGTGCATCTTTGCGGATTCTAGGAATATCAATGCCCGCATTACATAACTCTGCACAGTGGCCCACAAGCCAGCTTTCAATAACTGTCGGATCTGCCTCTAGGTGAAATTGCAATCCTAAAATATGATTGCCAATCGAAAAGGCTTGGTTAGGACAGAGGTCTGTTTCAGCAAGGCGAACGGAGCCTTCTGGAATGTCAAATTCATCGCCATGCCAGTGTAGAACAGGCGTATTGCCTAAGAGGGCTAGTGGTGTATGGTGCCCTTCAGCAGTAAAACGCAATGGTCCAAAGCCGATTTCCTTCTTACCATGGCTCATAGGGCCCACATGGCCGCCCATGATGCGGGAAATAAGTTGCGCCCCAAGACAGATGCCGAGTAATGGTTTTTTACTATCGATGCGGTCCTTAATAAACTTGATTTCATCGGTCAAAAAAGGATAGATTTCTTCGTCGTATGCGCCAATAGGGGCCCCACAGACGATGACAAGATCTGCCTTACTTGCATCGTATTGATTAAAGTCAGCAAGGGGGGCCTCAATATATTCTAAGGTAAAGCCGCGTTCTATTAATAAAGGTTCTAAAATACCGGCGTTTTCAAAGTGGATATGACGTATTACATAGGCTGTTTTACTCATGGTTCCTCCTTATAACTACGTACAACTATCTAGTGCTAGTATATCATATTCTATATTGGCTTGTCCGAACGCCGTGTACAAGATGTTGCACAATACTTGGTAAACAATGGTGTAGATGCTAACCGTTTGATCGGTATCGCTAATGGTGATGCAAAACCTGTTGCTACTAATGCAACTGCAAACGGCAAAGCTGAAAATCGTCGTGTAGACGTTTTCATTCACCGCTAATTTGAGTTCTCTCAATTTAATCTAAGCCCATACAAGTCCATCTTTTCGTCTCTCTATATATATTTTGAGTGCGATAAGATGGACTTTTGTGTTATACTAAATCTATTAGAAATACTACTGTACATATGTAATCTGATCGTTGTCATATAGCTTTCATTTACATTGTGTACAATACTTACCATGTGTTTAGTAAAAGTGAGTTATTAGTATGGAAAAATTTAAATATTATAAGGAGCTTATCGGCGCGATTATCCTTGCAGGACTCATGATATTGGTGGCCTTGCGCATTAGCGATATAGCATCGGGCATCGATGCATTGATAACGGCCTTTGTACCGCTTATCGTAGGTGCCTGCATGGCCTTTGTCCTCGATATTCTCGTCGTCCGCTATGAACGTTGGTTATGGCCGCGTATCAAATCGGGGTGGCGGTATAAGATTCGTCGTCCGTTGAGCATTATCCTATCCTTTGTGACGATTAGTCTCATTGTGTACTTTATTGCCCGTATGGCTGTGCCGCAGTTAGTGCATTCTATTACACTTATCGTGTCCGCAGCACCACAGCTATATCTAGACTTTCAACAATGGATTTATCATTTAAGTAATACCGTTCCATTGGCCTCGAACCCTACGGTATTAAATACCTTGAATGGTGAAAGTATAGTTAACTATACGCGTGAATGGGGGACCAAGGGTGGCACCTATGTGGTGAATACGATGGGCACGATTCTTTCGTGGACCGTAAATATTGCATTAGGTCTTATCTTTGCCATTTACATGCTACTCGATAAGGAACGCCTCATGTCGCAAGGTAAGCGTATTTTGAAAGCCTATGCATCTGATACGTGGGTGAATCGTGTAACCTATGTGACCAAGGTTGCTGTTCAAACATTTAGTAGTTTCTTTGTAGGACAGTTTATCGATGCCTTGATTTTAGGTATCATGGTGGGCGTTACATTATGGATTTGTAATATCTCCTATGCTACGACCATTGCTTGTGTTATTGGTCTCACCGGTTTAATTCCATTAGTGGGTATATATGTAGGCGGCTTGATGGGGGCAGTTATATTGCTTACCATTAGCCCTATGGATGCGTTGATTTACGTCATCATTTTAGAAGTTTTACATCAAATTGAAAGCAATGTGATCTACCCAAAAATCGTAGGTAATTCTGTAGGGTTACCTGGCTTATGGGTCTTTGCCGCTGTTATCATAGGCGGTAGTTTGATGGGTGTTACAGGCATGATTATAGGCGTGCCATTAGTAGCCACTTGCTATAAATTACTGATGACTGACGTTGAAGAACGTTTAGCCTCTAATGAAGGCTTATAGCATTTATTAGCTGTAATATAAATAAAAATACAAGTTTGTAGAATCCGATTACTATTGGGAGGATTATAATGAATAAAAAATTACTATCTTTGGTTATGACTGGCGTGTTGGCCGTTGGTGTTTTTTCAGTAGCCACACCGTATGAAGCACAAGCGCGTAAGACTAAACCAGAAACAAGCACAGATATTACAATTAAACGTGCACCTGGTCAATCTGTGGTTATGACAATGAGCGAAATTGGTACGATTTTCCAAAATCGGTTCCCTAATGCAGCATTGCACTCTGTAGAATTGAATTCCAATGATTTGGCCTATGCTTACAAAGTAACTGGATATAGCAAATATCACGAATACAAAATGAAGATTGATATCATCACTGGTAATCAATCCGATATGAGCGAAGGTGGCAAACCTAAACGCGTTATTGGTGAAATCTTCAACAAAGATAAAGTTATCGAACCATCTCAAGCAGAAGCAGCTGCTAAAGCGCAATTAGGTGCAGATGCTGTTATGAAGGGCTGGAAGGTTGAAGCTCACAATGGTAAAGTTAATTACTATGTAACAATGCATCAAAATGGTAAGAAAACAGTAGTGACTGTTGATGGTAATACAGGTGCTTACATTGAACAAAGTAAAGCAACAAAATTACCTCCAGAACCAGATCAAGGTTTTGACAAACGCCGTACGAACCTCGTATGGGGCCATGATATCGTTATGGATAAAAAATAATATAAAAAATAGGGAGTCAATATCTAATGATGTTGACTCCCTATTTCATTTGTTAGGTACAATCGATTACCAACGGTTTTCGTAGTACGCTTGTGTCCACATAATAACCTCGATAAGAGATGGATGTGGACTCATTGTTTCACCTACGGTGATTACGGATCTAGGATCCATATTGCGCATAATACCTTTTTTACGCAATCGTTTTGTGCGCTCAGATGCGATTTCTTCATTGATAGCTGTCAATGGGGTTACACCGCTGTTCATAAGGTTAACGTATGGTTGGAATAGGATAGAGGCTTGTGGTCCGATTACGTGAATACCAAGGATATGGTTTGTATCTTTGTCGACCACGATTTTTACAAAGCCGTCGTTTACATCACCAGGATCAATGCCCATAGCATAGCCTTTGGCAGTAGCGGAATAGAAGTTTTTGCCTACGCCTACATTGTAACCAGCCTTAATTGCTTCTGCTTCGGTAAGACCTACGCTACCGATTTCAGGATAGGAGAAGGTAACTTTTGGCAACACGTCGTAGCGGGCCCAACGGAAATCTGCTTCATTTTTGGCAAAGTAAAGATTATGTGCAATGATATCCGCTTCGTAGTTTGCGCGATGACGGAATGCAGGTTCGCCGTTCACATCGCCTAACGCATAGATGCCGTCCACAGATGTTTCAAGAAACTCGTTTGTTTTGATCCAGCCCTTTGGACATGTTTCAATACCTGTATTTTCAAGGTGTAACTCTTCGGTAGCAGGGCGGATGCCAGCGGCTACAAGAATTTCTTCTACCTTAGTTTCTGTGATTTCACCTGTTGTACGATCTTTTGTAACGACGACTTTTAAGCCATCTTCTTGGCGAACCTCTACGGTATCTTGATTTAGAATTACGTTAATACCACGCTCTCTATAATTGTTAAGGAGATGCTCGGACATATCCGCATCTTCCTTTGGTACTAGGCGTACATTATGCTGAATAATTGTTACGTCGGTACCAGCAGAGTCAAATACATGAGCGAACTCTACGCCGATAGGACCAGCGCCTAAGATGGCAAGGGATTTGTACGGTTGTTTAGGAAACTTGTTGCCAAAGAGGCTTTCACTAGATAGATAACCGGCCTCTTGTAAGCCTGGTACATTTGGAATATTACTGTAACCACCAGTGCCAAGAACGATGGTTGGGGCCGTAATTTCTACGATGTCAGAGCCGTCATTGAGGTGGATGTTCATCACCTTATCGGACACAAAGCTTGCAGCACCGCGATATACATCTACGTTGTCATACGCGTTATAGTAATCATAGATGCCTGCAGACTTGTCAATCATATGCCATGTACGTTTAGCTACAGTGTCCCAATCCATTGTTGCATCGCCAACATTGACGCCGATTTTGCCGAACTCTTTTACCTCTTGTACAGCATTCGCAGCTGTTACCATAACCTTTGTAGGAATACAACCGCGAGTTAGGCATGTGCCGCCAAATTTACCTTTTTCTATGATAGCTACTTTTTTACCTGTTTTTATAGCAGCGTCAGCAACGATGGTTGCACCACCTGTACCCACTACAATAATATCGTATTGTTTCATGTTGATTCCTTTCTATATATATCTAGTAATAGTTATTATCATTAAATATATTATACCCCATTATATTGAAAATAATCAATATAGAAAATATATTGTTTTTGTTATTAGTGAAAGTTGGCGCAAGGGTAAACTTTCACAAAAAGAAAAGACGACCTCATGGATCGTCTTGTTCTATATGATGGTTTAATCCCAGTTTTCGTGATAGCCACGTTTTGCATAATCTGCAGTAGCAGTGAAGAGAATATCTGTACTGGAATTGAGTGCTGTTTCTGTGGAGTCTTGTAATACCCCGATGATGAAACCAACGCCTACTACTTGCATAGCCACATCGTTGGAGATACCGAATAGGGAACATGCCAACGGAATGAGAAGCAAGGAGCCGCCTGCTACGCCAGAAGCGCCGCAAGCGCCGATAGTAGCGATAACGGATAGAAGGATAGCTGTAGGTACATCCACGATGATGCCCAATGTATGAGCAGCAGCTAATGTCATAACAGTAATTGTGATTGCAGCACCACCCATGTTGATAGTCGCACCCAATGGAATGGATACGGAATACATATCAGGGTTAAGTTTCAAACGTTTAGCCAAGTCAAGATTGACAGGAATGTTGGCTGCGGAGCTACGTGTAAAGAACGCATAGATAGCAGATTCGCGCAAACATTTGAACACCAATGGATATGGGTTGCGGCGTAAGTAGATGAAGGATAAAAGTGGATTGATTACCAAGGCAACGAAAATCATGGAGCCTAAGAGTAATACGAGAAGTTGGAAGTAGCTGATAAGTGCTTCGATACCATTTGTTGCGATGGAATCAGCCACAAGACCCATGATACCAAGAGGTGCGAAGCGAATGATCCAACCTACTACAGTCGTAATTGCTTGAGAGATGGATTCCATTACTTCTTTTGTATTCATAGGTGCATGACGTAGAGCACCACCGATGATAAGAGCCCAGCCTAAAATGCCGATGTAGTTAGCGGACATTAATGCTTTTACAGGGTTATCAACGATATTCTTGAGTAAAGTTTTCATGACTTCCGCAATGCCTTGTGGAGGCGCTGCATCAGCGGCACTAGCTGCTAGATGTAATGTAGTTGGGAAGAACCAGCTCACGAGTACGGCAAGTGCAGCAGAAAGGAATGTACCTAATAGATAGAGCGTAATTACGGAGCCCATACCTGTTTTTTGTCCGGAGCGATGTTTACTAATCGCCGCGATGACTAAGAAGAATACAAGGATTGGTGCAATACCTTTGAGGGCACCAACAAATAATACCCCTAATAGCGATAATTCGTTTGCAATATCAGGGACATAGAGAGCCGTCAAAATACCGATAATCATACCGATGATGATTTGTTGGATGAGGCTGACTCTATTAATGGATTTCATAAATCGATTCATAATAGACTCCAATACTTAATTAGACTACATAAAACAATGAATTCTGTCGTTTATCGAAGAGAAATAATAAATCCTCATAGAAAAGACATATGTCATTATATAACGAACATTGTTATAATTCAATAGATAAATACTAATTATATGATGCGTTTTTTCTATGTGAACATTTTGTAATTCTTTGTATATATAGTATATATATTAGAATTCTTCTAAGTTCTAGAATGTCATCGTTGGTTATGGTATACTGTCAACATGTGATATTCTTGATTATGAAAGTGGGTACCATGAATACTAAAGAATTTAACACGTATGAAGACAAAGAACAATTTGTGCAAGGTGTATTTTCTAATATTGCCAAACATTATGATTTGATGAATACATTGCTCAGCTTTGGGCAAGACTATTTCTGGCGTAAGTTCGCCGTTAAAGAAATGAATATTGGACCTTATCAACATGTGCTGGACGTAGCTTGTGGTACTTGTGTGTTTACGAAAGAAGCATTGCGCCAAGAGCCGACTTTGACAGTAGAAGCATTAGACTTTAATGCAGAAATGTTAGAGCAAGGTCGTGAGCGTTTGGATCAAGCGGATTTGTTAGACCAAGTGAACTTGGTCCAAGGTGATGCTATGGCATTGCCTTATGCGGACAATACATTTGATGCGGCTATGAGTGGCTTTGCAATGCGTAATGTACCTGATATTAAACAAGTGCTATCCGAAATGCAACGCGTTGTAAAACCAGGCGGCAAGGTGGTAGTCTTGGAATTGGCTAAACCAAGTGCATTTGGGTTTAAGCAATTATATAATTTCTACTTCTCCTATATATTACCTATTATAGGCAAATTAAGTAAGGATAATTCTTCCTATGCTTGGTTGCCTGAATCCTTGCGTCGCTATCCTCATCAAAGCGAGATTTTAGAAATCTGGAAATCTCTAGGTTATGAAAATGCTACCTATACTGAATTAACTGGTGGCATTGTGGCGGTTCACGAAGGTGTTGTGCCAGAATCCACTACAAAATAATACAAAAATAAAGACCGTATAACATAGTTAGTATCGTATGTTATACGGTCTTTTGTTATGTTTGTTGTTTGAAAGTGATTGATTATAGACCATAGTCGATTATGTTGCTAAAACGTAATGGACATAGTATGTAACTAACAATCTATAAACAATAGTTGTTATTGTAGATAGTATACAATATCTGCATCTTGAGATACGATTAACGATCCTTTTTCAACAGGTGTAGAAGTGCTAAGATTTGCAGCAAGCACTTTGGCATTGCGATAATAGCCTTGGTCGAATGTACTTGTTTCTGTGTTGCTAATGTTTACAGTTTTTACAGGACCTAAGGTGCGGCCTAGAGCAGCAGCAATTACCTCAGCCTTGTGTTGACCGTTTTGGATGGCTTCTGTAGTTAAAGAATCGGATAGCTGTTGAGATGTGTCGTTTTGGAATGAAAGGCTGTTTATGTCATTTGCACCAGCATTGACAGCTGCGTCTACGACCTTACCTACACTATCCAAGTTATTGATTTTAACCGTTACAAGGTTGGATACTCTATATCCTGTATTAACGCGTTTACCCTCTTGGTAATCATTAGTAGGACTAACTGAAATATTAGACGTGTAAACATCTTTTTTTGCAACATTTAAATTTGAAAGTCTGCTAATAAGGTCGCTCATGATGCGATCGTTATTTGACTTAGCGGCATTGATATTTGTGTTTTCACTTGTAATGCCTAGTGTGAGTATTGCATAGGTAGGCGCCACAGAGCGGGAAGCCTGACCTGTAACATGGATCTCAGATGTATCAAAAGATCCTTGTGGTGCTGCAAAGCTTGCTGTAGCCACAGAAGCACAAATAGCAGCCAAAGCAACTGTTTTGGTGAATAATCGTTTTGAGAATTTCATATATCTCTCCTTATATAGTATTAAAAGAACGGGGCAATACCCCCTGAAATATGACATGTATATCTTTATAAGTATGGTATTCATGTATATCATCGTAAGTTAAGTATATTGTACAAAATAGATTGCGTAAAATCAATATATTTTATTGAAAAATGAGTCAAAAGTGAAATTTTATAAAAATGAGAATTAGGGGTTGCGTAGGTATGTGGTTTGTACTATAATAACCATACAGTCGTTGAGGCGACTGTTTCTTAATGAGGAAACACTAGATACAATCTAGATTCTTTGTTAGTTATTTTTGAATTTTATGTAAATCCCTCACATAGAGGTAATTACAAAATTCTAAAAAAGATTATAAAAAGTGCTTGACACTGAATGGTCAACATGATATTATAATCTAGTCGCCAGTTGGTAAAACACTTCAAACGAAAGTGCTTCGGAGCTAGATAATATCTGGTCTAACTGGTACAGATTTTTGAAAACTGAACAATGATAGGTAATCAATCATATGATTGAACATATGCCAGAGTGCGGGTTTTGACAAAGTCAA
>NZ_JAPX01000031.1:0-2098 GCF_000524355.1 Veillonella sp. ICM51a | reverse complement strand
TTGACTTTGTCAAAACCCGCACTCTGGCATATGTTCAATCATATGATTGATTACCTATCATTGTTCAGTTTTCAAAGATCTGTACCAGTTAAACCAGACTTTATCTAGCTTCGAAGCACTTTCCTTTGAAGTGTTTCACCAACTGGCGACTAGATTATAATAACATGTTGACTATTTAGTGTCAAGCACTTTTTATAATCTTTTTTAGAACTTTGTAATCACCTTAATATAAGGGATTTACATAAAAATTCTAAAATACTTAGCAAAGAATCTAGATTGTATCTAGTGTTTCCTCATTAAGAAACAGTCGCTTCAACGACTGTATGGTTATTATAGTACAAACAAGAGATGCGCGCAAGCCCTAATTTTTAAAAATTTGAAATTTTTTCCACCTTTTCTGTATAGTGTATTTATTTATTTTCATTCTACTATATGTTGTATGATAACCTATAATTATGGTTAATTCTATAGACTATAAATACAATATATGCTATTTCAGTAATTAGTACTATTTATATCTATTAATTACTACAGGCCTGTTGTATCTCATCAGAGGTCATACATATGGCATCTTACAGATAGAACATGCCTGTTCTATTCCATAAGAGGCCCTACACATACCATCCTGCAATTAGTACAGGCCTGTTCTATTTCATAAGAGACCCTACACATGCCTTCCTGCAATTAGTACAGGCCTGTTCTTTCTCACAAGAGACCATACACACGCCATCCTACAATTAATACAGGCCTATAGTAATTTGAAATCTCTATATAATACTATAATATGCATCTATCATCTGTTATCAATTCCAGATAAAACAAATGACGCCACCCAGAAGGGTGGCGTCATTCGTATAAGGATTATTGTGCCCTAGTTAGGGGTTCTAGGGTATATACGGCCCCTATATCAGCATATGAGGGGCCATATTGTTTTTTTAAAGATATACGGTCAGCAATCTTATTGTTGAATTGCTTTACGCAAATCAATTGTGTGAGGAGCGGAAGGTTCCACTGGCTCATTGATTGCTTTTTTAAGGTCTACTACGTGTTCTTCAGTAGCAGTAGGCTCTTCACTTGCTTTGTTTTTTACGGTTTCTTTAGCTGCGTACCAAATTGTTTCGTTCATCATGTGACGAAGGTCTTCGTTGTTCACATGTTCTTGATCTTGAGCCATGATATCCAAGATTGCGTCTTCCAAAGCACTTGCTTCGTCGTTAGTCATAGGACCGCCGATTTCTTTTTGTCTTTGAACGACTGCATTGATTTGGTCTACCATGCCGCGTAATACATTGAATCCGTAGCTATTTACGAAACCATCTTTTTCATTGTATTTTGGCATATCAAAGAATTCGTATTCATTTTTGTTACGGTTTTCGCCGTTCCAGTTGAATGCGACTTCAAAGCCATGAACACGTCCCAAGGAATGTGTGCGGAAGTAGTCCGCATAGTTATGTTTATCCTTAGAATGTAACCATTTACTTTCAGCCTTAGTCAATTGTTCATGATTGTCATGTTTAATCTTAGCTTTAGTATAGTTAACTTCTGCATTTTGCCATGCTTGTACAAATGTATGCAAAGCTTGTACCGTTTGTGGGCTAGCCACAGGAACGAGTACAACAGGACCTGTAGTTGGTGTAGAAGCAGGGTTAGGCAAAATCAAATTGTCATCATATGTTGGTGAGCCAGCAGCATATCCTGTAATGGATGCAGCGCTCATAAGTGCTGCTGCTGTGAAAGCAAGCATTGTAGATTTTTTCATATCTATTCCTCTTTTCATTGTCGAATATTAGCGATGGTAGGGGATTCAAGGAGAATCCCCATCCATGTGTATCTTATTACATACCTAATTTAGCCATCATAGCAGCCATTTGAGCTTTCAATTGGTCTACTTCGCTTTGTAAGCCTGCATTTTGAGCCTTAATTTGTTCATTTTCAGCTTTCAAATCAGATACTTCGCCTTTTAATCCGGCATTTTGTGCTTTCATAGAAGCCACTTCAGTTTGCATTGCATATGTAGAGCTGATAGGACCCTTACGGTAACGATCTGCTACAGCAGCTTCGCTATCGCGGTTGCCAACCTTCCAAGTTACACCAGCGT
>NZ_JAPX01000030.1:0-157767 GCF_000524355.1 Veillonella sp. ICM51a | reverse complement strand
CTATTAAAGCGGAACAAGATCGCATCGCTCAGCTGGGAGAGCGCCTGCCTTACAAGCAGGATGTCGGCAGTTCGATCCTGTCATCGTCCACCACAGTAAGAAGCAAGCTGACGCTTGCTTCTTTTTTATTGCAACTATGGTATACTGTAAGATATAGTTTTGATTATATTTATATCAAGGAGAGTCGAATATGAACTTTAGAGAAGCAACCATGCGTATCAGTTTTTGTCTCGCCTTAGCATTTGTTTCAACTTTTACAATCGCTAATGCAGCAAATGTAGATGCTCAAACTACAAAAGCCCGTTCTATTCCTATTGCGCCAGTAAAGATCATCCCTGATCCTGGCACTATCAAAACGTCGCCGATTCAAATTACTTCGACCACGTCAAATACACCATCTACAGTGGGAAAGGCTAACTACGATGGCCATTTAGACAATTTCCCATCTCGCAAGGTAACACTTGTAGTACCAACAACATTGCGTAATGAAAATACGGCTGCCTTTGGTAAATATTTATCCGATTCAGTGGCAAATGTCTTGCGCTATCCATACTATGATACAACCGTAGTAAGCACCAACACACCATTAGCACAAATCACAGCCGTTGATTTAGCCGAAGTGGCAGCATCACAACATTCCGAAATTGTCATTATGCCTGTGCCAATGCAAGACATATATGTACAATTACCAACGTCCTATCTCAGCCAATACTATCATGATGATAGCGACGACATTCACATTCAAGCTAAAGTATCTGCTATGATTTATTTCTACGATACTAATGAAGGTATCGTTCACACCATCCGTAGTGGTTTTAACCAAATCGATGATACCTTGACTATGCCAACACATAAATCCATATGGAATAAAGTTATTAAAGACTTACTTGAACAATTACCATATAAACGTGTTCCAACGGATCGAGATCGTTATCAAGCTCCTGGTATTAATGCAGAAATGCCAGTTGTTCCAGACTATGAATTTCAAGTAGAACAACCAAAAAATACAGCTTACTCTCTAAAAGGTGTTAGTGTATTATAATTCAAAATAATGCAACAGCAAAAGGGTGTCGCCCACATGGGTGACACCCTTTTTGCGTATACAAGCAAATAAGGAGTACTACAAGAGTACTCCTTATTTACCAAGGCTATATCAATGTATAACTACTATATGCGTTGTGTTACCTTTAAACGAAGTAATGCCCGAGCTAAGGCGAGTTCAGCACGCTCTACATCTATATCAGGTGTAGGGTTAGACAAACGGCCTTCAGCGCGTTCTTTTGCTCGTTTCGCGCGATCGATATCGATGGTTTCTGGGCTTTCACAATTAGGTGTTACAATGCTCACCTTGTTGTGTTCAATTTCAACAAAGCCCCCGAAAACAGCAAATGTATGCTGTTGTCCATCAGGATTATCGACACGTAAAGGGGCTATATCTAGGGCAATAATCATAGGTGCATGATTAGGCAATACACCAAATTCGCCATCGATAGCATGCCCTACGAAAAAGTCAGCCTTACCATCATATACAATCGCATCAGGTGTTATTATCGTTAGGGTCATAGGTTCCGCCATGGATTATTCCCCCTTCTCTTGCATTTCCTTTGCTTTTGCAACGGCTTCATCAATGGTACCAACCATATAGAATGCGCCTTCTGGTAAATCATCATGTTTACCATCAAGGATTTCTTTAAAGCCACGCAATGTTTCTTGTAATGGTACATATTTACCAGGAGAACCGGTAAATACTTCTGCTACGAAGAATGGTTGACTCAAGAAACGTTGGATTTTACGAGCTCGAGATACAGTTAACTTATCTTCATCAGATAATTCTTCCATACCTAGAATTGCGATGATATCTTGTAAATCGCGATATTTTTGCAACACTTCTTGAACGCCACGAGCCACGTTATAATGTTCATCCCCAAGTATATGAGGGTCCAAAATACGGCTTGTAGAATCAAGTGGATCTACGGCAGGATAAATACCAAGTTCCGCGATGGAACGAGACAATACTGTTGTTGCATCCAAGTGAGCAAATGTAGCTGCTGGTGCAGGGTCAGTCAAGTCATCGGCAGGTACGTATACGGCTTGTACAGACGTAATGGAACCTTCTTTTGTAGATGTAATACGTTCTTGTAAGGCACCTACGTCATTTGCCAATGTAGGTTGATAACCTACAGCAGATGGCATACGACCTAAAAGAGCAGATACTTCGGAACCAGCTTGAATAAAACGGAAGATGTTATCGATAAACAAGAGCACGTCTTGTTTCTTCACATCACGGAAATATTCAGCCATTGTAAGACCTGTCAAACCAACGCGCATACGAGCCCCTGGTGGCTCATTCATTTGTCCATATACCAAGGCTGTTTTATTAATAACGCCGGATTCCTTCATTTCGTTCCAAAGGTCATTACCTTCACGGGTACGTTCACCTACGCCAGAGAATACGGAATAGCCACCATGTTCTGTGGCAACATTGTGAATCAATTCCATAATCAATACAGTTTTCCCTACGCCGGCACCGCCGAACAAACCGATTTTACCACCTTTTACGTATGGTGCGATCAAGTCTACGACTTTGATACCCGTTTCAAGAATTTGTGTATCTGGTGAAAGGTCATCAAATTTAGGTGCTGGACGATGGATAGGCCACATTTCATCTGCTACTACAGGAGCTGGATCATGGTCTACGGTTTCACCCAACACATTAAAGATACGACCCAATACGCCTTCACCAACTGGTACGGAGATTGCAGCACCAGTGTCTTCTGCTTCCATACCACGGGTCATACCATCAGTAGAACTCATAGCAACGCAGCGAACCATATCGTCCCCTAAGTGTTGCATAACTTCTACTACAATTTTTTGTCTATCGTGCGCTTTATGGTCATGGTAGATGTGAATGGCGTTATAGATAGCTGGTAAATGACCAGCTTCAAAACGCACGTCTACAACTGGGCCGATGACCTGCACCACTTTCCCAATATTATTACTCATTAAGAGGTCTCTCCTTATCTATTGCAAGGCATTGGCACCGCCAACAATTTCAGAAATTTCATTCGTAATACTGGATTGACGTAATTTATTATATTCAAGCCCTAAGGAACTGATGAGATCCCCAGCATTATCAGTAGCAGATGTCATAGCTGTCATACGAGCACCTAATTCACTTGCCGCCGCTTGTAATAATCCATTATATACGGTAATTTCTAAATATTTTGGTAATAATGCATCCAGAACTGCTGCAGGGTCCGGCATAAATTCATACTCTTCGCCCTTTACTTCATCATCTGGTTGCTCTAACGGTAGAATGCACTCTGCCTGTGCAATTTGCGTCATAGAATTTACAAAACGCGTATAAATCATGATAACTTCGTCAACTTCATGACGTTCATATAATGAAAGTGCATGATCCATAATATGTCGCGCATGTTCGTAACTTGGTTTATCGGAAAAACCACTGTACGATTGATCAATATGATAGTGACGAGATTTTAAACTATCCTTTGGTTTTCGCCCAGCTGTAATGAGGCAATATTCATCAGGTGTTTTTTGACCGATTTGTTCTATTGCCAATTTTAATACGTTAGACGAATAGGCGCCTGCAAGGCCCTTGTCAGCACCGATAACGATATAACAAGTCCGTTTTACAGGTCTACTTTCAAGTAGAGGACTTACATAATCTCGTAAATCACTAGTGGAGATATGACGCAAGATTTGCCCTATTTTTTCTGCGTATGGCCGCGTTGCATCAGCTTTTGCTTGAGCCCTACGAAGACGAGCAGAAGCTACCATCTTCATCGCTTTTGTTATTTGTTGCGTATTAGTAACACTCTTTATACGCTTTCGCAAATCTTGTGCACTAGCCATACATTACGCCTCCTTACGGGAAACTAATGTATGTGTAGCACCAAAGGCTTCTACACATTCTGGAATAGCTTGTTTTAACAAGTTTTCTGTTGCTTCATCAAGTTTATTTGTGCTTTCAATATTGCTGATAATTTCAGGATAATTTGCACGAATAAAACGTAATAATTCCGCTTCAAATGCCAATACATCAGCTACTTGAATGCTAGCTAAGTATCCCTTAGTACCAGCATATAGGTTAATAACCATTTCAGCTACACTCATTGGCTCATATTGACCTTGTTTCAACATTTCAGTCAATCGTTCACCACGGTCTAATTGTGCTTTTGTGGCTGCATCAAGATCAGAACCGAACTGAGCAAATGCTGCTAATTCACGATATTGTGCAAGGTCCAAACGCAATTGACCAGCTACTTGTTTCATCGCTTTAGTTTGCGCACTACCACCTACACGAGATACGGACAAACCTACGTCAACAGCAGGACGAATACCGGAGTAGAACATATCTGTGCCCAAGAAAATTTGACCATCAGTAATGGAAATTACGTTTGTTGGGATATAAGCAGATACGTCACCAGCTTGCGTTTCAATGATTGGCAACGCTGTAATAGAGCCGCCACCAAGTTCTGGTGAAAGTTTAGCAGCACGTTCCAATAGACGGCTATGTAAGTAGAATACGTCCCCTGGATACGCTTCACGCCCTGGTGGACGACGTAATAATAGAGACATAGCGCGATATGCAGCCGCTTGTTTTGTTAAATCATCATATACGCAGAGTACATGTTTTCCTTTGTACATAAAGTATTCGCCCATTGCAACACCTGCATATGGAGCAATGTATTGAAGTGGAGCGCCTGTGGAAGCACTCGCAGAAACGACGATTGTGTAATCCAATGCGCCTGTTTCTTCTAATTTTTGTACTACACGAGCTACGGTAGATTCTTTTTGACCAATCGCTACATAGATACAAATTACATCTTTACCCTTTTGGTTGATGATTGTATCAAGAGCAATTGCAGTTTTACCTGTACCACGGTCACCAATGATAAGCTCACGTTGACCACGACCAATTGGTACCATCGCATCGATAGCCTTCAAACCTGTTTGCAAAGGTTCGTTTACAGATTGACGATCCGCAATACCAGGTGCTGGATGTTCTACAGGACGACGTTCTGTCGCTTGAATAGCACCCTTGCCATCGATAGGTTGCCCCAACGGATTAACTACGCGACCAATAAGGGCATCCCCTACTGGTACGTCCATGATTTTGCCGGTACGGCGTACTTCATCGCCTTCTTTAATCAAGAAGTCGTCACCAAGTAGTACGGCACCAACATTGTCTAATTCTAAGTTCAAAACCAGGCCATATACGCCGTGTGGTAATTCTAACAATTCACCGGCCATGGCTCTTTCAAGACCATAAATATGGGCGATGCCATCCCCTACGTCGAGGACAGTACCCACGTCATCGACATTAAGGTCAACATCATAGTCCTGAATCTGCTGTTTGATTATAGCAGTGATTTCTTCAGGCTTCATTTTCATATATACCCATTCACCCCAATCTAATAGAGTCAGTTCGTACTAACGTTTTTTTCAATTCGTCTAAGCGACGTGCAATCGATCCATCAATGCGTTTATCACCGATTTGAATGATAATACCACCCATGATTCTAGGGTCTTGACGCACCGATACAATGACATCCTTGCCGGTCATCGCTTGTAATTTAGCTTGTACATCATCACGCAATGTATCAGTTAATGGTTCTGCTACAGTTACAATTGCTTCTAAAATACCTCGTGCTTCGCGAGATTTTTTTATGAAAGCTCTAATTGTATCTTGCAAATAACGATATCTGCCACGTTTAACCATGACATACATGAAATGAAGTACTGTCTTTTCTACAGCAGTGCCAAAGACCTTTCCAAGTAGAGAAATCTTTGCATCTGCTTCCACAATAGGATTATTAATAAACCCTACCAATTCTGGTTGTTCATTAAGAACAGAGGCCACATATAAAAGATTTTCTTCTGTAGTCACTAAATTACCTTGTTCTTGAGCTAGCTCTAACATAGCTGAACTGTATTTATCTGCTACAATTTCTGTGCTCATAATATCACAACCCTATCGTTTTACTATCAAGTTTCGCAATAGCGTCTTCAATTAATTTTGTATTAGTTTCGCTGTCCATATCTTTTGCCACAACCTTAGTCGCCATTGCAACAGATAAGGAAATAACTTCGTTACGCAAATTATTCATAGCACGATCACGTTCGTTTACGATATCTTGACGAGCTCGTTCTTTTTCACGTTCAATTTGTTCACGAGCCGCTGCCAATTGTTCACGCGTAGTCGCTTCTGCTTGTTGCACTGCCTTTTCAACGATTTGTTGAGCCTCTTGACGTGCATTCGCTATTTGCGCAGCATAATCAGCTTTGAATTGTTCCGCTTCATTACGAGCAGCTTGAGCATCTGCTAAGTCCTTAGCAATGCGTTCTTTACGCTCTTGCATCATAGAAACCAATGGTTTATATGCAAAACGGGCTAAAATCCAAACTAATATAAAAAAGTTTAGCATTTGAGCAAGAATTGTCCCTAGTGTTAAATCTACCAAGGTCGTTCCTCCTCGCTATTATCTTAACAATAAAATGAAAGCAACTACTACGCCGATGATAGGCATAGCTTCGATTAAGCCGATAGCTACGAACATTGTGGACGTTAATTGACCGCGCAATTCAGGTTGACGTGTAATACCTTCAATAACTTTACTAGCTACCATGCCGTCACCAATACCTGCCGCGATAGCACCACAACCTACTGCGATTGCCGCAGCTAATGCGAATAAACCTTGAACTTCCATAATAAATCCTCCATTAAAATTAGTGTTCTTCACTTAATGCCATACCTAAATAGTTGGCTGTTAGAACTGTAAAAATAAAAGCTTGAATGATACCAATAAATAAACTAAAAGCAATCCAAACCCATGGTACAGGTACGAACCAAGGCAAATTATAAAGGATTTCCAATAAAATTTCGCCAGCTACAATATTACCAAATAGACGGAAAGCTAATGTGATAGGTTTTGCTATTTCTTCAAATATGTTTAGAACTAGCATAGCCTTATAAGGCTGTAAGAAATGATTAAAATAAGATAAGCCCTTAATTTTAATCCCCATTCCCCAAACTATAAAGCTACTGCACAATGCGAGTGCTGCTGTTGTATTAATATCCGCCGTAGGCGATGTAACAGCATGTAGCGTTGGCAACAAACCAAGTTCATTACCAACAAAGATAAATAAGAAGAATGTGAATAACAATGAACTCACCATCGGCCAGTATTTGCCAAGCGTTGGCGATAGTTGACCTTCCAATGCTTCCAATATAGTTTCCACTACATTTTGTACACCCGAAGGCACTAAAGCTCGATTTCGCGTAGCAAGCACGGAAATGATGATGACGATCGCCATCGTAATCCAGGTGGCAATTAATGTATCGATATTAAACGATAATCCTAGCCACTGTACTACTTGATGGTGACCTGCATGCAGTTCCACAGACTCAACCCCTTTCTCACGTAGCAATATAAATTTTATATATATCCATATAATATATATCTATGTATTATCATACCTCTTTATAGGTATATAATCAACACTTCCGGAGTAAACAATTCGCGTTTTACATATCAAAAATGCATTTTATGCATTTAAAAATCATACTAGAAGTATGTTCAGTCCTTATTTCATGCGCTTTAACCTTATCTACCAATGCAATAAAATTTTTTACTTACTCAATCGCCAAAATACGATATACAATACAGGCTGTATAAGTACAATTGCAATGAATAAACTCTCAACTTTTACACTTGGCATTTGTAAGCCTATAACTACAAATGCACCAATCAATGCCAAGCGCCACATCATTTGACGCCGCGCCTTAGCAACTGCCTGATGTGGACTTCCATAAGCCAAGCCTTTACTGTGTAAACCTAACAGCACTAAATAGAACATCATAGTCAACATGCCCCATAACCAACCGAGCATATACTGGTTCCAGCCCACAACGTATTGGATGAGTAGGCCTAAAAAGGTAACAAAAAAACAGGCCCATAGCACATGACGTATGAATTTAATATATTGATTCATAAACACCTCACTATTTAACCTGTTTATATAACATATAAAAGCCTGTAACGGCACCGACTAAGCCTAAAATAACCATGCATAGTGGCATAGTATCCATCCATGTATCCAGTTTATATCCAATCCAGATAAATCCACCGATACAAAATAGCAGGGTCAGCCCTGCCGATGTTGCCATCGCCAGAGCTTTCACCATATCCTTGTCCATATTATTTACCAAATCGATTAGGACGATTAGCATCGCCTAAGAACTCGTGACGCAACGCTTGTAAAATACGTTCAGATGCTTTGCCATCACCATAAGGGTTAACGGAATTTGACATTGTCTTATAGGCTGCTTCACTGTGTAATAGCTCATAAGCAGCTTCATATACCGCCTCTTTATCAGTACCTACAAGGCGAACTGTACCAGCATCTACAGCCTCTGGTCGTTCAGTAGTATCGCGCAATACGAGAACTGGTTTACCAAGAGCAGGAGCCTCTTCTTGAATCCCACCAGAATCTGTAAGAATTAAGTAAGACTTAGCCATCAAGTTTGCAAACGGTTCATAATCTAGAGGATCGATGAGCGTTACGCGATCCACCTCGCCTAATTCCTCTTGAACCACTTGACGAACCTTAGGGTTTTTATGCACTGGGAATACCACTTGAATATCGTCAAAATCTTTCAATAAATCACGAATGGATTGATACACATGGCGCATAGGTTCACCAAGGTTTTCACGACGATGTGTGGTAACAAGAACTGTACGCTTATTGGGATCGAGTGCATTAATAGCCGCATCATCAAAGACATAATTATCTTTTACAGTTGTATCTAGTGCATCAATTACAGTATTACCAGTAACATAAAGGTGATCAGTATTAATATTTTCTCGTTTTAAATTCGCTTCAGAACTAGCGGTAGGTGCAAAATGATATGTTGCCAAGGAACCTGTTAATTTGCGGTTCATCTCTTCTGGAAATGGAGAGTAAATATCGCCTGTACGAAGGCCTGCCTCCACATGACCTACTGGGATTTCTTGGTAAAAGGATGCCAACGCACCTGCAAAGGTTGTTGTCGTATCACCATGAACGAGTACTACATCAGGTTTTGCTTCTTCTAAAACGGATTTTAATCCCATCAATGCACGATTTGTCACATCGTACAACGTTTGACCTTGGCTCATGATATTCAAATCATAATCAGGCGTAATGTCAAACAGGCGCAACACTTGGTCGAGCATATCTCTATGTTGTGCTGTTACAGTTACAATTGGCTCCATATCTGGTGCCGCTTCTAAGGCTTTTACTAGCGGAGCCATTTTGATTGCCTCTGGTCTTGTACCAAAGATAGTCATTACTTTCAACATTTACTCATCCTCCACAGAGTCTAATAAAAAAGGGGCGCATTGCGCCCCTACATTGGTTACTCTTTTTTAGAGTCATCATCTGCATGCTCTAATGCTTTTGCCAATTCTTTGCGATCAAACGAAATAGTTTCATCTAAATTGCTACGTTCAATTGTAGGGCGAGGTAAGGGATGTCCCGCCGCATCACTATGTGTAATAACACCCAAGCGACGAGCCACATAGATACTACATAGGAAAATGGCTAAGACTAGTACGCAACCAATCCAAGCATTAACCTCTGCAACGATAACCGAAACACCACCGAAGAGAGCAGTAACGGCATACATCATCAATACTGCTTGTTTTTGAGATAAGCCTTGTGCCAATAAACGATGGTGTACATGACCTTTATCTGGTTTAAAGATAGGTCGTCCACTAATCTTACGACGTACGATAGCAAACAATGTATCTAATATAGGTAAACCAAGAACGATAGCTGGAACAACTAAAGCAATGGTAGCTGCCGTTTTCACGGCCCCCATAACAGATATAGCTGCTAAGGTATAGCCGAGGAGCATCGAACCGGTATCCCCCATGAATATCTTGGCGGGATTAAAATTGTACCGCAAGAAACCTACCGTCGCACCTGCAAGAGCCAATGCGATACAAGCTAAATCAATTTGACCTAATTGTAATGTCATCGCACATACGGCAATACAAGCGATAAAGGAAATCCCTGCTGCCAAGCCATCAAGCCCATCGATTAGATTGACAATATTTGTAAATCCTACAATCCAGAATATGGTCAACGGAATGGCCCAATACTTTAAATAAACTACACCACCCCAAGGAAGATTGATAAAATCTACGCGAATATCATAGGCCACAAGAATGGCGGCAGCAATAATTTGCCCCATCAATTTCGTCTTCGGTTCAATTTGTCGGATATCGTCCCAAATACCAACAAGGACTAAAATTACAGTACCCAATACGAACCCGAATAATTTATGGTCATGAGGAATACTATTGTTAAATAACACAGATCCCATATAACCAAGGAAAATAGCCAATCCACCAAGACGGGGAATAGCACCATGATGCACTTTACGAGCATCAGGTTTATCAATGGCCCCTACGGCAACAGCAAATCGCTTAACCAAGGGGGTTAGTGCAAAGGTTATGACGAGAGCCAACACAAAGGCCCACACATAATCAGGCACATACTCACTCATAAGTACACCTCCAACAACTCGAATTCAACAGATTCGAGGTTTCAACTTAGTTTGTTAAGCTGCGAATAGGTGCTGGAATACGACCGCCACGAGCAATAAACTCAGCTGCGCTGTATGGACTTACTTCAATAATTGGAGCATAGCCAAGAAGGCCGCCAAATTCAACAACTTCACCAACTGTTTTACCAGGAACTGGGATAACGCGGACTGCTGTTGTTTTATTATTAATCATGCCGATAGCAGATTCGTCGGCGATGATAGCAGAAATTGTATCTGCTGTTGTGTCGCCAGGAATAGCAATCATATCGAGACCTACGGAACATACACAAGTCATAGCTTCTAATTTATCAAGGGATAGACTACCGCAAGATACAGCATCAATCATGCCTGCATCTTCAGAAACCGGAATGAAAGCACCACTTAAACCGCCTACGTGAGAGGATGCCATAAGACCACCTTTTTTCACCGCATCGTTTAACAATGCTAATGCTGCTGTAGTGCCATGACAACCACAAGAAGATAAGCCCATTTCTTCAAGTACATGAGCTACGGAGTCACCTACTGCAGGCGTTGGTGCCAAGGACAAGTCGATGATACCAAATGGTTTACCAAGGCGACGAGATGCCTCTTGTGCTACCAATTGACCAACACGTGTAATTTTGAACGCCGTACGTTTAATAGTTTCGGCCACAACGTCAAATGGTTCACCACGCACTGCTTCAAGAGCATGTTTTACAACACCTGGGCCAGATACACCTACGGAAATAGCGCTATCACCTTCGGTTACACCGAAGAAAGCACCTGCCATAAATGGATTATCTTCTACAGGATTACAGAAAATAACGAGCTTAGCACAACCAAGTGCATCATTATCTTTAGTAAGGTCAGCCGTCTTTTTAACGATAATACCCATATCACGAACTGCATCCATGTTGATACCTGTTTTAGTGGAACCAACACCAACAGAACTACAAACGATGTCTGTTGTGGCTAACGCTTCAGGAATAGAATCGATAAGAATACGGTCAGCTTTAGTCTCACCTTTTGTAACGAGTGCAGAAAAACCACCGATAAAATTAACACCCACAGTTTTGGCTGCGCGGTCAAGCGCTTCTGCAATTGGTACATAAGATCTTAAATCACTGCCACCAGCCACTAAGGAAATCGGTGTTACAGAAATACGTTTATTGATGATAGGCACACCAAATTCACGCTCAATGTCCTCACCGGTTTTAACCAAATGTTCAGCTTCTTTTGTAATACGGTCATAAATGCGATTGCAGAGTTCTTTACCAGAGCTAGATGCACATTCTAACAAGCTAATGCCCATTGTAATGGTACGCACATCGAGCTTGTTATCATGAATCATCTGATTCGTTTCAAGAATATTGTCAATAGATAACATGTGCGCCTCCCTATCCTACGCGGTGCATACTAAGGAAAATATCAGCATGTTGCGCACGAATTTCTACGCCTAATGTATTACCTAGTTCGGATAAAGCATCTTGAATAGATGTTAAATCTTTTACGTCGTTAGTTTCGGTTTCACACATCATAATCATATTAAACAAACCATCTAGAATCGTCTGATTAATAGATAAGATATTTACTTTATGGTCTGCCAAAATACTGCTGACACCAGCAATGATACCTACACGGTCGACACCAACTACGGTAACTACTAATTTCATACAATCACCTTTTCTGACTCACTACAAACTATGTACATGAAAATTCATTCATTCTATAAACTATATTAATATATTATATCACATATATCATATTAAGAGCGTGAAAACTTTATGAGAATGCTCATTCAGTCTCTATGGTGCCATTTAATGCAGCATTGACAATTTCCTCACCTGCAGTGAGTAGTGCCACAAGACCTAAATCGCCTTTGTAACTTTCACCATAAATTTTGTATAAATCTTCTGTACCAGATGGTCTAGCTACGAACCACCCTTTATCAGTTTCTACGCGTACACCATCGATTGGCATATCATTATACAATGATGTGGTACGAATATTCATGATGGGATCACCATCAACAGTAGTGGCAGTAATTAATTCAGCACTCATTTGTTTTAGGATTTGTTTTTGCTCTTTTTTGCATGGTGCATCAATACGGCCAAAACTTGGATTTCCAAACTCCTCAACAAATTCGTCAGCCATTTTTAGTGCAGATTTTCCCATAACGGCCATGATTTCCATACTTAACAAAGCCATAATCATACCATCTTTATCGGTAGTCCAAACAGTGCCATCCTTTTTCAAGAAGGAAGCGCCCGCACTTTCTTCACCACCTATGCCAATGGCTCCATCAAATAAAAGCTGTGAAAAATATTTAAAGCCCACAGGTACTTCAAACACAGGAGTTTCAGCATCAGCAGCCCATTTATCAATCATCGTAGTGCATACAACAGTCTTACCAACACCCTTATTTTTCCATCCCCGCGTGGTAAATAAATAGCGAGCTGCTAATGTTAAAAATGTATTAGCCGATATAAGCCCACTGGACACGACAATGCCATAGCGATCATAATCAGGATCATTACCAACTGCTAAATCAAAATCCCCGATTCGATTAATAACCGAAGCCATCACATAAGTGGAAGAACAGTCCATACGAACTTTGCCATCATGGTCATAGGTCATAAAACTAAAGGTCGGATCATAATCATCATGAATGATAGTTAAATCAAGACCATATCGTTCCTTGATAGCATTCCAATAGCTGGCACCGCTACCACCTAATGTGTCCACCAATACCTTTGGACCGGCCGCTTTAATGGCCTCCATATTAATAACATCGCCTAATTCTTCCACATATAAGCCTTTATAGTCATATGGCACTTGTGCAGTAGGTTCAATATTATCTATGCTAATGCGCTTAAAGTCCTCACTTTCACAATAGGCAGTCAAATACTCGTTGGCACGCATCTCAATCCATTTTGTCACCACCGTATCAGCAGGACCACCGATAATCGTATTATATTTAATGCCTCCATTATCAGGCGGGTTGTGAGACGGTGTAATAATGATACCGTCCGCCTTATCGTCATGTTCTTCATTGTATCGAATAATAGCGCGTGATACAGAAGGTGTTGGAACGAAAGCCATATCACAATCTACCATAGCTGTAACGCCATTACCAGCTAATACCTCAAGCACGGTCACAAGTGCGGGCTGAGATAATGCATGCGTATCTTGGCCTACGAATATAGGACCAGTAGCACCAAATTGTTTACGACCATCACAAATGGCTTGTGTAATAGCCGCCACATGAAGGTCTGTAAATGTACCATCTACGGAGGTACCACGATGGCCAGATGTACCGAATGAAACCAATTGTGTAGGATTTGTCATATCTGGAACATTATCAAAGTACGCATCTACAATGGTCTGTACATCTATAATATCTTGTTCTTGAACAGGTTTTCCTGCTAATGCATGAGCCATGCTAGCCTCCTTATTCTAATCTTTGTGTTCTACATAATGAGCATTATCCTTACATTCTTTGACGAGATTTTCTATCGACGTCGGCACAACAGGTGTAGTGAATCCTTTGCCGATAACCTCTTGTGCATCTGTGATGAGAATGAAAGCCTCATTATCCACTTCTTCTATAACTTCTTTTAATTTATTGACTTGCAGCAAATTAACCGCTACCATTACAATCTGTTTCGGCGTTCTAGTATAAGCACCGATACCATTGATAATCGTCGCACCACGGCCAACCTTACTAATGACCGCATCACAGACCTCATAGGTTCGATAGGTAATGATGAAAGCTACCTTTCGTTGATTAAAACCAATGACGACCTTATTGGTGATAATCGTATATACATACAATGATACGAGTGTAACCGCTACAGCCTCTAAGCCAACCACAAATACAGCAGCTGCTAAGATAACAGCATTGATGACACTATTAATGGATCCCATTTGAAGTCCATAGTATTTTCGGACAATCAATGCTATCGGATCAAGTCCACCCGTATTACCGCCAACACGATATACCATACCGAGGCCTACCCCCGTTGTAACACCAGCCATCATAGAACTCAATAATGGATCAGAAATGACCATATTGTATTGCAAGAAATCAAAGGCATCTACCATCCAGGACAACATGACGGTACCATACAAGGTATTGACCACCACGCGCTTGCCTAGCCAATGCCAAGCCGCCCAAAATATAGGAATGTTTAAAATCACATTCCATGTACCAACGGAAAGTCCTGTGATGTAATAGAGTATAAGACCAACACCACTAATTCCTGTGCTCACCAATTTGTGCGGTAACACAAACGCATCGATGCCAACGCCAAAAATAGCACAGCCTATGGCAACGATTATACATTGGTATACATCATCTTTATATTTAGACCACATATAGGCCTCCCTAAATTGCCATTTCACTATAAATATTCTATAATTAATTAATTGAATATATAGCATTATCACTATATATTTACATACATATACAGTTTCATCATAAACTACTTAATGTTTATTTTCAATCATTTTTAATCTCATGTACGAATGGTATAGAAATTTGTACAAATCATATGTCGCATCGAGGATTTTATGTCAAAAAGTATCGAACAATTAGGTCATAGTAAAATCAATATCGGCCTTGCTATTACTGGTAAACGCGATGACGGATATCACAATATCGACAGTATATTCCAGTCTATTCGTTTGGCGGACTCCATCTACTTTGCCAAACATCACTCCGTTGTATTCTCCGGTGTAGCACCAGAGTTACCACAATACATTCAAGATCTCATCCCCTATGATGAACGCAATTTAGCATTAAAAGCATTGCGCGAAGTACAAAAGTATACAGGATGTAAGGCAGGTGCCGCTATTCACCTCATGAAACGCGTACCCGCGGCGGCAGGTCTTGGCGGTGGCAGCGCAGATGCAGCAGCGATGCTACTAGGCCTCAATAAGTTTTGGGATTTGCGCCTCACCATGGATGAGTTGATGACATTAGGTGCTAAACTCGGCTCCGATGTACCATTCTTATTAAAAGGTGGCACGGCTCGTGGTACAGGTCGCGGCGAAGAACTCGTCTATCATCCATCACCTGAACCTCATTGGCTATTATTGGTAAAACCTGAAATTTCTGTATCCACTGCAGTAGCCTACGGTCGTTATAACGGCCAGTCCAACGCCACATCAGATACAATTACTAATGTATTACACCATTTAGAACAAAATGATATGTATGGGGCTTTCACAAATAGTGCTAATACATTTGAAGAATTATTATTCCCTGATCACGAAGAACTGATTACGTGTAAAGAGTTCTTTACGAGCCGTGACTATCCAACCATCATGACCGGCAGTGGCCCTACCATGGTTGTGTTGTTAGAAAAGCCGGCTCAAGCATTGTCCTTACAAGAAGAGATCAAAAAAGCTGGTCATAACTGGCTTTCACTAATTACAAAAACCTGCACACAGGAGGAGGTACAATGACAAAACGATTGCAACCTATACGTCTAGATGCCTATAAACCATTAAGCGAAGTAGTGAGTGAAACATTACGCTCAGCCATTCAGGACGGCACCCTTAAACCGGGTGAACGCCTCATGGAAATCCCCCTCGCCGAAGAACTCGGTGTGAGCAGAACCCCTATCCGCGAAGCTATTCGCAAACTCGAACTTGAGGGATTCGTCGTAATGGTTCCACGTCGCGGTACCTATGTGGCAAATATTTCGTTAAAAGATATTACCCAAGTATTCGAAATCCGTTCCGCCCTTGAAGAATTAGCCGCTGGCCTTGCAGCAGAGCGCATTACAAGCGATGAAATAGAAACGCTAGAGCGCATGCTCGTGGAAATCGGCGATCACATGGAAAACAAAGATATGGATAGTGTAGTAGCCGCAGACGTAGCATTTCATGAGGTCCTCTACAAGGCTTCCCGTAATGAACGCTTAGCAGACATCGTCCACAACTTGCGGGAACAAACATACCGATTCCGCAGCTTTTCCATGAACCAACCAGGCCGGTTACGCAAAACGTGGGAAGAGCATCGCCTCTTGGTCGAAGCCATCGCATCCCATAACGCGGTACAAGCTCGTAAACTAGCGCGTATCCACATGGAACATTCTGAACAAACCTTATTACAAGGCATGGAGGATGCCAAGTCCTTTAATACAGAGGATATATAATACTAGAAACTCCTAGATGACTGCATACTACACGCATACATAGATATAAATTGTATTTATGTATGCGTGTTTGTTATATTCTATAGAAGAATGTTTCATTTTTTGGTACAATAGATACAAATTTTATAGTGTTATTAAAGAAAGGTGAGTTTTATGGAAGCTCTACTCAATGATGCAGTCTCCACGGTCAATACCTACCTGTGGAACTACTTGATCATCTTTATTCTCATCGGTGCTGGTCTCTTCTTTACGATGACCACTGGTGCCGTCCAAATTCGCATGTTTAAGGAAATGGTTCGCCTTGTCGCTTCTGGCGCTGGTTCAAAAACAGAAAAGAACCATGTATCCTCATTCCAAGCATTCTGCGTTAGTACCGCATCTCGCGTAGGTGTTGGTAACATCGCTGGTATCGCTATCGCCGTTGTACTTGGCGGTCCTGGTGCCGTGTTCTGGATGTGGGTTATCGCCCTTATCGGTGCTGCTACTGGCTTTATTGAAAGTACACTCGCTCAAATTTACAAGGAACCTGTTGCCAAAGGCGGTTTCTACGGTGGTCCTGCCTACTATATCCGCTATGGTCTTAACAACAAATTCCTAGCCGTTTTATTCGCTATTTTAATCAGCATTACCTATGGTTGGATTTACAACTCTGTACAAGCCAACACATTGGCTGCATCCCTTCAAATTTTCAACTTTGATGTAGCCTATACTGGTGTTGTTGTAGCCGTACTTGTTGGTCTTATCATCTTTGGTGGTATCAACCGCGTTGCCAAAGCATCTGAAATCATCGTTCCAATCATGGCTGTTCTTTACATTGTGACTGCCTTATTCGTAGTCATCTCCAATATCAGCCAATTTCCTCATGTAATCTATACAATCGTTACATCTGCATTTGAACCATCTGCAGCCGGTGGTGGTCTATTAGGTGCTACTGTAATGAATGGTATTAAACGTGGTCTATTCTCCAACGAAGCCGGTGAAGGTTCTGTACCAAACGCAGCTGCAACAGCCGCTGTTAATCACCCTGTAGAACAAGGCCTTGTTCAAGCATTCGGTGTATTCCTTGATACATTCATTATCTGTACAGCATCCGCGTTTATCGTTCTCATGGTTGGCGACTATAGCACAACAGGTCTTACTGGTGTAGCACTTGTTCAATACAATCTAGCTCAAGAGCTCGGTTCCTGGGCACCTACTGCTGTTGCTGTATTCATCGTAATGTTCTCCTTTAGTTCCCTTATCGGTAACTACTATTATGGTGAAATCAACATCAGCCACTTAACAGACAAAAAATATTGTCTCCATTTATTCCGTATCGGCGTAGTCCTAATGACATTCATCGGCTCTATCGCATCCCTTGATCTTGTATGGAACTTAGCCGACTTATTCATGGCATTCTTAGTGTTAACAAACATTAGCTCCATCGTTCGCATGGGACGTACCGCAGGTCTTGCGCTTGATGATTACATCAAACAACGTAAAGCTGGTATCGATACGCCTGTATTTAACCGTTCCGTTCTTAATCATACATTTGGTATTGTATGGTGGGGTGAAGGTCAAACTACAGATTCCTCTGTACCTGCTACACCTGTAGAAGATACAATCGAAAAATAATATATACCGATTCTTAGGGTCTTTATTCTTTGGAATAAGGACCCTATTTTTTGTGAAAGCTCTAACTATTTACAATCATATTCAACTATAGAATATAGTTAACATTGTATGTAGGGTATTCATTCGTCCATGTCGAATACAATAAATAGCAAGATATTTAAACAATCCATTGATTCTGAATTATCAGGAGGACTTTTATATGCAAAACTATAATCCCTATGAAAACATGTTAAACACACTTGATGTAGCGGCCGAAAAGCTTGGCTACACAAGAAATGATTATGAAGTACTGCGCCATCCAGAACGGGAACTAAAGGTATCCGTTCCACTCCAACTAGATAATGGCGAAGTCCGCGTATATGAAGGCTATCGTTGCCAACACTCCACATTGCGTGGCAGTGCCAAGGGCGGTCTTCGTTTTCACCCAGATTCTGATGAAAACGAAGTGCGTGCATTAGCGGCTTGGATGACTATAAAAAATGCTATCGCTAATATCCCTTATGGTGGTGGTAAAGGGGGCATCAAGGTTGATCCTAAAACATTGAACCCTCGCGAATTAGAACGGTTAACCCGTAACTTTGTACGTCGCATTGCACCTATCATCGGTGTTAATACCGACGTTCCTGCTCCAGATGTAAATACAAATGCACAAATCATGAGCTGGATTGTTGACGAATACAGCACATTAAAAGGCGAATGGAGCCCAGGTATCGTTACAGGTAAACCTATCGAAGTAGGCGGCTCCCTAGGCCGTAATGAAGCTACCGGCCGCGGTTGCCTCATCGCATTGCAATGCTATTTAGCTAAAAAAGGCTTAGATATTAAAAACATGACTGTAGCCGTTCAAGGCTTTGGTAATGTAGGGTCCGTTGGTGCTCGCCTCATTGCAGAAGCGGGTGCTAAGGTTGTAGCTATCGGCGACGTAGCTGTTAATCTATACAATCCAAATGGCCTCGATGTTGAAAAAGCTTATGAATATGCTAATTCTCATGGTCGTTCCTTGGTTGGTTACACCGAGCCAGGCATGACTACCATTACCGGCCAAGAATTGTTAGCCCAAGATGTGGATATTCTCTATCTGGCAGCCCTTGAAAATCAACTTAACAAGGACAACATGGAAAATGTACGTGCTAAGATTATCTTAGAAGGTGCTAATGGTCCAACTACAAATGATGCGGATACATACTTCTTTGAAAAAGGCATCGATATTATTCCTGACGTACTTGCTAATGGTGGCGGTGTAGTTGTATCCTACTATGAATGGGTACAAAACAAAGCTGGCTTCTACTGGTCCCTCGAAGAGGTAAATGAACGCCTCACTAGAAATATGCAAAACAGCTTTGAAGCAGTATGGCAAATGCAACAAAAATACAATGTAGCCCCTCGCCTAGCTGCATACATGGTAGCCCTCGAACGACTTGTCATCGAAACAACACTTCGTGGCTACAATTGCTAAGATTATTCTCCAACAATTTCATATAGTAAAAGGACTGGCTTTCCATTGTGAAAGTCAGTCCTTTTATGTTATATGTTATGTAATTATTTAATGGCGTTCATCAAAGTGGCTACTGTACGGCGAGATGCGAGAGCTTTCACCAATGTAGCACCTACGATGCCTGGGATTGTTTGACCAATCAATAAATTGATCACCAATGCCCAGTACGGAACACCTACGAGTGGGCTAAGCCACAATGGTACGCATAATGCAGGTACTAAGATGATTGGCAGCATCGCCCACCACGCGCTAAGTCCAGCACGGCGCATCAATACGATGATACCAGTCGTCAAAATACCAACACCAAAGCCCCCTACCATATCAAGGATGCCAAGGCCACCGAACAAGAAATTAGAAATGAGGTTACCTATGCCCATAGGAACGATTAAGAACGGAAAGGCATAAGCAAGTGCATATAAAGATGTAGCTATACGAATTTGGTACGCACCGAAGGAAATTCCTTGGGTTAGATAAATAAGGACAATATACAATGCTACTACCATAGCAGAAATCGTTAATTTTCGTGTAGAAATCATGCACTCACCTCCTTTTCAATAAAAAAGAGCATGGCAAAACTACCATGCTCGAATGTGCTTATGTTTTCCGTAGTTTTGTTTAGAGACAGGATGGTTGCAAACTGTCTTATGTAGTTGTTCGCCGTTTGGCTCGATATTTATCATAACATAAATCATTTGTTACGGCTAGGTATTATTGCGGTGATAGAATTGATTGCTTTCGCACCCGCTCCAGCTAGCTTAACGGTCTTCGGCCGAGGGCCTTGACCTACTAAAGTCGCTCTGTAGAAGTAGTCAATTCTTTAGCATAACGGTTTATGCTCAATTGCATTCTTTACGCTAACCTAACATCCGCCCGCCAAACGGCGCTCAACTAATATGACGGGTCTTCTACACCGTTTGCGCGGAAGGCTTCTTGGCGGTCGATGCAGGTGCCGCAATGGCCGCATGGGTGGTCGCCGCCTTCGTAGCAGGACCAGGTAAGTTGGTATGGCACGCCTAGGCGAAGGCCTTCGCGGACTACGTCGGCTTTGTTGCAATTGATGAATGGTGCTTCAAGGGAGCATTCTTGGCCGGAGCCTTCAAAGATGGCATTACCCATAGATGTGTAAAATGTTTCTGTGCAGTCTGGGTATGCATTGCCAGCTGCATCATCGGCATGAGCGCCATAATAGATATAGCCACAATCGAGGGATAAGGCTAAGGATGCCGCAGCGGATAGGAACAGGCCGTTTCTAAATGGTACATAGGTGCTAACGGGTCCTTCCCCATGTTCATCTTGTTGTTCCTTGTAGGAACCAGTAGGGACGTCCTCTGTGGACTGCTTCAATAGGGATGAATTACTGAATGCAAACAGTTTTGTTACATCCATCGTTTTGCCTTCTATGCCGTAGTATGATAATACGTTGGCTGCAGCCTCTAATTCCTTGCTATGTTTTTGGCCGTATTGTATGGATAAGGGCACCACATTCTCTTTGCCAAATCGCTCAATAGCGATTGCCAAACATGTTGTGCTATCTACGCCGCCGCTAAATAATACAACGGCTTTTTGCTTTTGTGCCATCGTTCCTCCTTATGAAAGCCTCATCCGTAGATGAGGCTTTATACGTTAATATCGATATATGAAGCCAAGCTTTCACCATATCACATATTATAATTCAATATCGAGTTCCACTGGACAGTGATCACTACCAAAGATTTGTTGATGGATTTTGGCCTCTTTAATTTTGTCATCCAAGCGTTTAGATGTAATAAAGTAGTCAATTCTCCATCCCACGTTTCTATCGCGAGCCTTGCCCATGTAAGACCACCAGCTATATTCATCAACCGCATCAGGATACAAATAACGGAATGTATCGGTAAAACCAGATTCTAACAATTCTGTCATCTTAGCTCGTTCTTCATCGGAGAAGCCAGCGTTCTTACGATTTGTTTTAGGGTTTTTCAAATCGATTTCATTGTGAGCCACATTGAGGTCGCCACAGAGAATAACCGGTTTCTTCTTATCCAATTCTAATAGGTATGCACGGAACGCATCTTCCCAAGTCATACGATAATCTAAACGCGCCAATTCACGTTGACTATTCGGCGTGTAGCAGCAAACGAGATAGAAATTATCGTATTCAGCAGTAATGACACGGCCTTCTTGGTCATGTTCTTCAATGCCGATACCATTTGTCACCGCAATCGGTTTAATACGTGTAAATACAGCGGTTCCACTATAGCCTTTTTTCACTGCGCTATTCCAAAATTGTTCATAACCTGGTAATTCTAATTCAATTTGATGGGGTTGTAATTTTGTTTCTTGCAAGCAGAAAATATCTGCATCTAATTCGTTAAAGGAATCGATAAAGCCTTTTGTTACGGCTGCACGCAATCCATTTACATTCCAGGATATTAATTTCATTGATACTCCTTATAAGGCATTTATATACAATATTATTTGTGAAAGTTAGCTTTCACGAGCATGTTTATGTTTTCGATCATGCTTAGCTTGAGCGCGTGCTTGTCGCGATGCTTCATTGGCTTTCATTTCGTTTTCCTTACGATATCTAAAGTAATTCGCCACAACGGATAACAAAAAGATAATCATAACCGTTACATTGAATAGACCAGGGCCATAGGTATACAAATGATAGCACAAATAAGCAAATGCAACGACCGATAAAATATGATTTAACATTCTCATAATGTTTCAACCCCCGTTTGAATTGGGAATTCATCATAGGTTACCCAATCACTAGAACTACCTACATACAAAGCAGAGTTAAGTCCCGCTTCACTCATAACAAGTAGAGCATTACATGCGGTAACACCAGATCCACAATAGGTAACAACAGGTTTTTGTTGATAGATTTCATTGTAGAACTCATTTTCTAAGTCCTTAATAGACCGAGGCCCTTCCGAAGTATAGCCACTTTCATAAAAATGGTTAACAGCCCCCGGAATATGTCCTGTCATGCCATCCATAACATCGACCACTGAACCATCATAACGTTCTGGTGCGCGGGCATCGACGATAACATGAGAACCGGACTTACTCGCCTCCAATACCTCATTACGACTCATGGTCATTTCGCTTTGTAGAGTATAATTGAACGTCGTCGGCTCCGTAGGCAAAGGCGTAGGATCCTTAGTCAACAAATGACCTTCTTTCACCCATCTTTCAATACCGCCAGATAGAACGCGTACATCTTTAAGGCCCATGTAGCGCAAGGTCCACCAAAGGCGACCAGCCAAAAAAATCCAAGAATCATAGACAACGACCTTAGAATTTTCATTAATACCAAATGTCTCGAAAGTTTTCGCCAATTGCTCCATATCCGGCAACGGATGACGTCCCCCATGTTCACCGATAGGGCCGGTCAAATCCTTATCTATATCGACGGGAAAAGCGCCTTTAATATGACCTCGTTTATAATCTTGAAACCCTCTTGCATCGAGGATGATAACCTCATCCATGATAGGTAATAATTCGTTAGGAGTAATGAAATTAGACATAATGACTCCTTTCATGTGATTATATCGAAAAATACAAATCTGTTAATACCATTATATACGAGGGAAGTATAGAATACAATCTGCAACGGTTATTATACAAAAAAGAGGCTATAAAAGCCTCTTTAATATTATATCTTATCTATTTTTTGTAACTCATCGCCAATGCGCTTTACGATACCTGTTACCAAAGCATTACCCATAAAGAACATTCTCATCCGATCTGATACTTCTTCAACCTCACCCTTTGCATTGAGTTTGAATTTTGTCCAATCATCCGGAAAATCTTGTAAACGCTCTGCTTCAATTGGTGTAATCAAACGATATTTCCCATCAATTTTTAATAGATGGGTTGAGCGATTGACACTACCTTCCGATGTAAGCATTGTCCGACCTGGCAAATCTAAGGAATCATATTCACTCATCCCCCCCTCTGCATAGGTATACTCATGACCATCTGCTGAGGTGCGTGTTAACTTTTTAGGCCCCCGGAGATATTTGAACTTTTCAAGTTTATCTCCAGTAATATAATACTTAGCATCGACTATTTCTTCTGGAACTACGATTTTCCCCATTGTAATCGGTGGCTCAACAATTGGATTGGTTTCAATAGTATAGTAATATCCATTAGTCATCAATCCAGAATTCCAAAATTTACCATCATTGAAAGTTTCGGAAACCTCGGCAATATCACCTACTAACTGATTCGCATGTACACGTTTTTTTACCGCTGTTCCTTCTACTGGAAACTGACGACCAAACAAACCATCCTTAAAAATATAGTTTTGATACTGTGCTAATCGTTCTTCTATATTTGTATCTTTAGAGAATTTTGCTTCATATGTTGTATGTAAGCGTTCACCCCATTTTGTGTCATTTCTAAATACAAAGAAGAAAACACGTCGACGTCGTTGCGCACGTCCATAATCAGCAGCATTAATAACACGCCATTCAACAGAATAACCTAGTTCATTAAACGCAGCTAACATAACCGCAAAATCTCTTCCTCGTTGACTAGATGGAGCCTTTAGTAGTCTATCTACATTTTCGAGAACTAAATATTTTGGTTTAATAACCTCGGTAGCACGAATTATCTCCCAAAAAAGGACCCCTTTTTTACCTTCAATACCGAGTTCATTCTTTTTACTTCTCGCTACAGAATAATCTTGGCACGGGAATCCACCTACAATCATATCAATGCCATTTTGCTTCATCTCTTCAAACTTCTCATTTGGAATGAGTGCAACATCGGTCCCGATATGTTCCATATTAGGGAATTTATATAAACCTACTTCGTAAGCATCTTGTATCTTTCTCGATGGTTCATACTGATTAGAATATAGTGTTTGAAAGACCTCTTTACTTGAGTTCTCAAGGCCTACTATAAACCCACCTACACCATCAAACATAGAAAATATCTTCATCATAACCCCTTATCAATAAAATACTTTGAACATATTATATCAGATTCTAGAGAAGAGATCAAGATCAAATTTCTATTTCTTATTTAAATTTATAAGTTCTTTTCTCGTTACCAACCAATGCGATGTAGCTAAATCTTCTAATTGATTCCTATAAAGTATTATATTTAAAGGTTGCTCAGATAATATATTCCTACCAGTTAAATACCACTTAGGATATGTCTCTTTCCCTACAGGTTCATCAATTTTATCAAGTGCTTTTTGCAAGATTTTTTCTTCTAAACTTACTCTCTTATTAGAAGCTACAGTATGAAACTTTACGATATCTGTATCAGCAGTGACTATATTTATAATGTATTCTTGAATGTCGGTCTTTTCAAAAAACATAGCTTCTATTTGTACAATGTCGTGATACTTTAAGCGGCTTTTATTGGTCCCAGCCTGTACCCATAACCAACATAATAAATATCGCTGTGTTTCATTATATTTTGGATTAGTCAGCCAACCCTCTTTTAATTGCCCATTATACATATAAGACACTTCAAAGGCGAATGTAGGCATAGCTTTTTCCTTTAAATTAGTTTTTGCATAATGGATAGCGGCCTTTTCATCTACAACAATTTTCTTTCCACTCTTAAGAATAAGAACAGTATCACTTCCTGCATGCTGCTTATTTAACTCTCTAGAGACCTCAAAATCGATAATATATCCTTTTTCTTTGAATTTTTCATAGAGAAAATCAACCAAAAACTTATTTACGGCCTGCTCTCCCAACAAATCATCTTCAAAATTATATTTGGTTCTCTCACTATAATCCATAAATTATAACTCTCTCACTATTTCTGCAATATACTCTCTATTTAACCAATATGTCTGCTTTGTAATCATTTGGCCATCTGGTAATTGAACTTTATCAGCAGCATTAGAAGCTTTTGGTCTAATATGGCAAACACCATTAAACTTAACTCCTGGCAAATTATTTTTCACACCTCTTGGCGTTTGTGTTAATTCAACACCAACTGCTAATATGTCATGCACTGTTTGCCATAGATTTTTTAATTCGGTCTCAATAATTTGCTCCGGCATATTCCACAGCTTAATGCCTTTCAAATAAGGTACTCTGTTAGGGTTCTCTCGTTCGGTCTCAGTAAATTGAAATACAACAAATAAGAACTTTGTATTTTCAAATGTTTCATATACTTGGGATTCTTCCCAAGATGCATTGAGCCATCTATCAAAGTCAATTTGTTCAAATGACATATGTTCACGAGGAACACCATTTGGTTCTAAACGGATAGTCTTAAATTTGATATTCGCCTTAGCGAATTCCTCAGTATCATCAAGACTAGTGCCTTTTATACCAAGTAGATCACTGACTAGATTTGCATACATCGCTTTATTCTTGTTTTCTGCAAAGTTAATGTGACGCTTTAATTCATATAATGTACGCCCAATATAAGGTGCAAATCTTTCATGTAATAACTCATCAACTGATTTAGACTTTAACTCTTCTGGTTTGAAAACTGAGATTACGTCTTCATTCATAAGAATTCGTCTTACATAAGTAGTCATATATGAGTTCTTTAACGAATAGGCTCTCTGTTTTGCAGGAATATCAGAAAAAGGTTGCTTTCGCATGCTCTTTGCATTAGCACCTTTTGTACAAGCAGCAAGATACATGGTATCCCCCTCAGAAATTTCATGAGCCTTACCCGCTTTGATTTTATCTATAATAATTTGCCAATCTTGCTTAACAATAGCTAAATCCGATTCAGAAAATTGATGGATAACGGATTTAAGAATAGGAAATTCCCCTTTATTCACACCATCAATCCATTTATAAAACATAAGCAAAATTTTTTTATTCTTATGCCACAACGATGATTCTTCAAAAGTACGCTTATACTCTTCCATATAATCAATAATATTGAGTACTAATCTTTCCTTTGCTGAGAAGGATGTCTGTTTTACATTTGTTTTTATGCCAGTAACCTTTAATTCAAGATTTAGGTTAGCAAAATCAGCTTCTGCACGACTATTAGGAGCCATATGAAATAAGCCTTCTTCAATGATCTGACCTATGCCTCCCTTATTTTTCTTCGTCTCAAGTCGATTAGTTACATCATACTCCTTTACAAGCTTACCTTCTGCAGACTTTGCTACATCTAAAACTTCTTCAATAGAATCATAGCGACGTTCAAAATCCATTCCAATCACCTCCCATTTGTTAATTTAATTATACCAACTTATAAATATGAAATAAACATACACTGCATTGCATATCAATAAATATATTACTTACTAAAATAGCCATTAACACTTTATAATATTTAATATTTATTTAATAATTATCAGTTATATGTATCTTTTTTGCCCCTTTAATCTATGCTATAATAATACTGATATCAACTGTATAGAATATAAAGTATAGATATTTTTTCACAAACGCGTTTTACAAGGAGTATTGGCAATTGAAAAAGGGTTATATTAAATTAATCTTAGCCGTAATTCTAGGGATTGCTGTTATTGGTGGTGGGATTTATTGCGCTTATCATTTCCTATCCAATAAAGCAACTACAATATTATATCGCTCTACAATTGAGGATAAGATCAATGCCTTACGACCTTATATTGAGGCAGCTGATACCTTTAATTTGAATAGTGTTGCCTATACCTATCAAATACAACCAACCCTTGAAGAATTGCGCAATCATACACATAATACGTCTGTAACATTACCTGACTATAAGAAATTAAAAGCTCAGCTTGAAGCAGCTAAAGAAGAAAGTTCCACACCATATGAGGATGTAAATAAAGCGACGGATGAATTACTTACCATCTTATCGCAATTAATTCCTGTGGCTGACCAACTTCAAAACTACTACACAGATAGAACTTTTGAAAAAGATAATTTTGTAGGTAGTGATAACTTAGCTAGCCAATATATACCATTAGCGGATCAATTCAATGCGGCCTATAATGCATACGATTTAGCACTTGAAAATCGTAATAACGAATTGTATACAGAACGCATGAAAGAATTCACTGATGAAAACAGAGTCAATGCAGTTAATTTCATTCAATTAAATATACTATTATCTCAAACCATAGATATTATCGATCCTGACGGTAATACAGATACACAAAAGGTCGAAACTAATCTACAAGAAATTACAAAACGCTTGAATGACTTGCAACCTGGTACAAAACCAGAAACGCAAGCTGCGGTTAAACAATATCAAGATGCTGTAAAAGAATTTATTGCAGAAGCAAGAAATTACATCATTATCAACTCCTCCTATGGCGAAGCATATACGCAATTATATGTAAAATACAATCGCATGATTGGCCGTGCTAACGAGGTGGATATGAATGATCTTGATGCGGTAGATAGTAAAAAATAATATTTGCACAGCACAAAGGACTAGTCCAAAGACTAGTCCTTTTATTGCATTACAAATAGTAAACCTTATTCTTTTTTCAAGTCTTTCGTAATGATGTAATATTCACTAGGTGAAATCTTAAGCCCTTTTATATAGCTTTTACAAATCATATTAATCTTAGGATAACCTAAGAACAAGGATGCACTATCGTCTAACAAAATCTTTTGTGCCTCAACAATGGCATTATATCGTTGTGTATCATCAACAGTAGTTTCAGCCAAAGCTAGTAATTCATCATATTTAGGATTACTAAAACCGGACACATTGGTCGGATTTGAGCCATCTATGTTGGTCCCCCAATATTGTTTTAAGAACCATACAGGACTACCAGTGCTAGCAGTTGAAACACTGGTTATTGCCAAGTCATAATCACCAGAACGTGTCACCTTATCCACTACACTAGAATCAACGATTTCTACATTCACATCAACACCAATTTTTTTGTAATCAACCTGTAATGCTTCTGCATATAAGATTACCTCAGGTCTTGCTGTATAAGTATAAAAATTAAGACGTAGCTTTTTACCATCCTTATCTACATAACCATCTCCATCGCTATCTACCCAACCAGACTGTGCCAACAACATTTTAGCACGTTCTGGGTTATACGTTTCAGGAATTTTGATATCGTTATATCCATAATTCAAGGATGGTGGCAATGGAGTTCGTCCCGCTACAAAGGTATCCTTAAAAAGTTTTGTAGCATAATTTTCACGATCTGCACCAGCAACTAAAGCACGTCTTACATTAATATCGTTCAAATATCCATTATGATTCATTCGAACCATAACAACACGCAATGATGGGGTTTCTTCAATAATATAATCCTTATTATCTTTAAATAATCCATACTCACTAGCGGCGATATTAACAGCCATATCAATATCCCCTGCTTGCAACGCCATAGCACGAGTATTTACATCATTAATAGAATCTACCACTACATGTTTAAATCCCACATCACCATCCCAATAATTTTCGTTCTTATCTAACTCAATGCGTTCTTTAGTAAAAGATATAGGCACATAAGGGCCCGTAGCAATAGGGCCTTCTTTACTAAAATCACGGCCATCTCGTTCTGATTGAACATCTACAATTAAAAATAAAGGATCCCCTAGTAGTCCGGGTAGATTAGGATACACCTTATCGGTATGAATGGTTAAAGTCTGCCCATTTGCTTCCATGGAGTCATAGGCAAAAAAGGATTTTGCCCGTTTACTTTTTTCAAATGTACGCTCTAAGGATTCCTTAACAGCTTGTGCCGTAACCTTACGACCATTAGAGAATTTTACCTTATCATTGATAGAAAAAGTCCAAGTCTTGTGATCATCTCCGACTGACCACGAAGACGCAATCCATGGTTGTGGTTTCATAGAATCATCAAATTTAACGAGATTTTCTCCAATTCCATAACGAACAATCCCCCAACTAAAGTAATTCTCCGTAGGCTCTAAAGTCTCTGCATAGGACATAGCACCTACTTTTAATGTATCTTTATTTGTATCTTTTCCACATCCTGAAAAGATTAAAGCTCCCACTAATAATATGAAAGCACCAAACAATGAATACTTTTTAAGCCCCATGTTAACCTCCTACTATACGTTTAACTTTTTCAATAATTGTCGATATAAATGAATTATTATATCAATATAAAAACACTATAAACTATAGTATTTAGTCAAGCAAATGAGAACTATTTATATAATTATAACTGGGCTGAATAATTTGTTACAGATGCGATTATTTTCGTTTTAAATCTTTCGTAATCATATAGTATTCGGATGGTGTCATCTTAATACCATCGATGTGTTTATTGCCTACGATATTAATTTTAGGATATCCAAGGAAAAGTGCAGCACGAAGATTTGGATTGCTCAGCTTGCCTTTTTGACTCATCCGAACAAATACATCACGCAAGGATGCCACTTCATAGATAGTGAAATTCTTATCATTTTGGAAAATCCCATATTCACCAGGTCCGATGCCAATCGCCATATCCACATCACCGGATTGCAACGCCATAGCCCGTGTATTCGCATCATTAATGGATGGAATTTCAACCCTACTAAAACCTACCTTGCCATCCCAGTAATTATCATTTCTTTTGAGTTCTGCACGTTCTTTTGTGAAAGACTCAACTACATACGGACCAGTACCAATGGGTCCTTCTTTAGCAAAATTGCGACCATTTGCTTCGCTCGTCACATCAACAATAAGGAATAATGGGTCCCCTAGTAAACTTGGCAAGTTATAATATGGCTTGTCTGTCTTAATGGTAAGCTCCTGACCATTTGCGGTGATTTCTGTATAGTTAAAGAAAGTTTTTGCACGATTATTCTTGGCAAAGGTTCTTTCTAATGAAGATTTTACAGCTTCTGCCGTCAAAGGATTACCATTTGAGAATTTTACTTTGTCATTAATTTTGAAGGTCCAGCTTAACTTATCATCACTTTGTTTCCAAGAAGATGCAAGCCACGGGGTTGCTTTCATTTGATCATCGTACTTGATAAGTGTTTCACCCACACCATATCTTACAACGGCCCAACTAAAATAATTTTCATACCTGTATATTATGAAAAAATAGCAGTTAGCCCATCAACTAACTGCTATTTTTACTTAACCTATACACTTTAATTCATTTTAAAGCGAGCCTCATGCATATACTATTATGCTTCTAATGTAGCTTCTTCTAATGAAAGTGGTTTATGATCTTGACCAATTTCAAAGATAGAACTCAATAGAACCTTTGTATAAGGATGCTTCGCATCAGCTAAATGGAATGCATCTAATTCTTCAACGATAGCACCTTTGTACATAACAACCACTTTGTGGCACATTGTACGAATGAACGCAATATCATGAGCAATAAATAGGTATGTTAAATTTTTCTTTTTTTGTAAGCGAGCCAATAGGTCCGCTATGGAATCCTGTACGGATACGTCAAGAGCACTTGTTGCTTCATCTAATACTAGGATTTCAGGTTCTAATACGATAGCACGAGCAATGGCTACACGTTGACGTTGACCACCAGACATTTCATGTGGGAATCGATGCATAAACTCACGCGGTAAATCTACCATTTCAAGGTAATCCCCAGCGATTTGTTCTTCTTTTCCCTTTTCAAGAAGCCCAAAATTATATAGTGGTTCAAGAATAATATCCTTAACCTTCATACGCGGATTAAAAGCTGCCGATGGATCTTGGAATACCATTTGAATTTTTTGACGATATTCTCTAGTTTGTTCTGTATTCATGTGTTGAATTTCAACACCATCAACGTAGATTTCACCTTCTGTAATAGGTAACATCTTCATAATCATACGAACTAGAGTTGTTTTACCAGAACCAGATTCACCTACAATACCAAGAGACTGCCCTTTTTCAAGGGTAATATTGATATCTTTACATGCTTCTAGCTCTCCGCCAGTCGGAAGAGGGAATCGTTTGTATACATTTTTAATTTCTACAGCGTATTTAGTCAATGTAACGACCTCCTCCCAATGTTGGTACCGCATCTTTTAGTTGTTTTGTGTATTCATTAGATGGGTTTTCTAAGATATCTTGTGGCGTACCTGCATCTACAACACGGCCCTTTTTCATAACGATGATGTAATCGGACATATACGCTGCTACACCAAGGTTATGGGTTACCATAACGATAGCGGAATTATGCACTTTAGATAATTCCATCATTTGCATAACAACTTGAGATTGTGTTGTCACGTCTAGAGCAGATGTTGGTTCATCACCGATGAGTAATGCTGGGTCTAAGGCTAATGCCATGGCAATACCAACACGTTGGCGTTGACCGCCAGATAGCTCATGTGGATAGCGGCGAAGGATATCTGCGCAATTAGGTAACGCAACAGACTCTAATAATTCAATAGCACGACGATCACATTCGTCATTGGAGATTTCAATGTGAGCTTTGAATAGTTCTCTAAATTGTTTACCAATGCGTACAATCGGGTCGAGTGCACTACCGCTATCTTGGAAAATCATGGCCATATCTTTACCACGTATGGAACGCCATTCGGATTTTGAAAGATTTCGAAGGTCTTTACCATTAAATAGCAGTGTCCCTTCTGTAACCTCACCACCGACTGGTAATAACCCCATGAGGGCGCGGATCACGGTAGTCTTACCGGATCCGGATTCCCCTACAATGGTCAATACCTTGCCGCGTTCCAAGGTAAAATTTACATCCATAACAGCAGGCACGCCTTGATACGCGATACTAAGATGTTCTACTGTGAGTACGTTTTCTGCCATTATAGCTCCTTATTATTTAGTAATTTTATTTGTAATCCAGTAGTAATCACTTGGATACATGACTGCACCTTTCAAGTAAGAACCAGTAACGATATTAGTTTTAGGGTAACCTAAGAATAATGCAGCACCGTCATTCATCAATAATTGTTGAATTTGAATTGCATAGTCACGACGTTTTGCAGGGTCGAATTCAGTTTCAGCAGCATCTAACAATTGGTCAACTTGTGGATTGGAGTAACCAGAACCGTTTTGAGGGTTGGAACCATTGTCATTAGTATGCCAGTAGTTAGCTAAGAACCAGATTGGATCGCCTGTATTAGCAGTTACGATGTTGGAGATAAGCATATCATAGTCGCCATCTTGACCCATTTTATCAATCAAGTTATAGTCAACTGTTTTGATTTTCATGTCGATACCCACTTTTTTAAGGTCTGCTTGAACAGCTTCGGCATAAAGTGGCAATTCAGCACGAGAGTTATATACAACGAAATTGAATGTTAATGGTTTTCCATCTTTATCAAGGATGCCATCACCATCAGTATCTTTCCAACCATCTTCTGCTAACAATTGTTTTGCGCGATCAGGATTATATGCATTAGGATCTTTCAAATCTTTGAAGCCATAGTCCATGGATGGTGGAATTGGAGCGGAACCAGGGATGAATGTACCTTTAAGCAACACATCTGCATAGTTTTTGCGGTCTGTTGCGGAAATAACAGCTGCACGAACTTTATCATCACCGAGAACACCTTTTTGGTTAATACGAGCCAATACTACGCGAAGAGATGCGATTTCATCAACCTTGAACTTATCGTTATTTTGGAATAAGCCCATTTCACCAGCACCGATGTTAACCGCCATATCAACATCACCAGATTGCAAGCTCATAGCACGCGTATTAGGATCGTCGATGGAAGGAATTTCTACAGTTTTGAAAGGTACTGTGCCATCCCAGTAGTTTTCGTTGGCTGCCATTTCAGCACGTTCTTTTGTGAAAGATTTAACTACGTATGGGCCTGTACCGATAGGACCTTCTTTAGCAAAGTTACGGCCATCTTTTTCAGCTTGAACGTCAACGATTAGGAACAATGGGTCAGCTAAAAGACCAGGCATATTAGGATATTCTTTTGTTGTATGAATAACTAATTGTTGACCATTAGCTTCGATGGAATCATATTCGAAGAATGTTTTTGCACGGTTAGATTTTTCAAATGCCCGTTCGATAGATGCTTTTACAGCTGCTGCATCAACCTTTTTACCATTGGAGAACTTTACCTTATCGTTGATGGTAAACGTCCATGTTTTATGGTCTGGAGATACTTCCCATTTAGAAGCAATCCAAGGTTGTGGCTTCATTTGTTCATCAAATCTAGCCAATGTTTCACCCACACCATAACGCATAACGACCCATGCGAAGAAGTTTTCTGTAGGTTCTAATGTGGATGCGAAGTTAGTTACACCAACTTTTAAAACATCCTTGTTAGCAGCGCCATTATTATCAGAGCCACAGCCAGCGATGAAGGAACCCATCATTACAATGCTAAGACCTGCTAAAAGAGCCTTTTTCCAAGATTTTTTCATTTAAAATCTCCTTATTAACACAATATACAAAGCTTATATATCATTATTATGCCGCAAAGGCCTAATAAAGATTCCAAAAACTAAGATTAACCTTGATTCTTAGGATCCACTACATCGCGTAAAGAATCAGACCAAAGATTGAAAACAGCTACTACGATTAAAATAGACATACCAGGGAATGCCATGAGCCAAGGACTTGTTTGCAAGTATTGACGACCTTCATTTAGCATAAGCCCCCATTCTGGTGTAGGTGGTTGCGCACCAAATCCAAGGAAGGATAAACCTGCTACCTCAATCATAATAGCCCCAATATCAAGAGCACCTGTAGTTACAACGAGTGGCAAAATATTAGGAATAATATGACGACGTAAAATCGTCCATGTAGAGGCCCCCATCATAACGGCAGCCGTTACATATTCTTCACCGCGTACTTTCAACGTCATAGAACGCACAAGTCGCGCATATTTAGCCCATCCTACAACCGATAATGCTAAGATGGTATTTACAATACTACCACCTAAGATACCGGCGATGGCAATGGCGAGCACTACCCCTGGGAAAGATAACATGATATCCGCCAAGCGCATAAGAACCATTTCAACCTTGCCACCAAAGTAACCTGCTACGGCACCGATGACTGTACCAATGCTCACCATAATCACTACGATGGATACACCCATGAACAAGGATAATTGAGTACCATAAATGATACGAGACAATACGTCACGGCCCAATTTGTCGGTACCAAACCAATGCTGAGCACTAGGTGCTTGTAATGCCTTGGACATATCCGATGTGAAAGCATCGCCCGGAGCAAGCCATGGTGCAAAGATAGCAATGAATACGATGACGAGCATCAATGCAGTGTAGAAAGAGAACAATTTATGTTTCTGAATAAATTCTTTCATTATGCTCTCTCCCTTTTCAATCTAGGGTCCAATAGAACATAGGATGCATCAACTAAAGCATTGATACACATGTATGCAATAGCAACCCATAACACAAAACCTTCAATCAATGGATAGTCACGCATGGTGATGGCATAGATTGCCATATTCCCGAGGCCAGGCCAGGAGAATACCATTTCAACTACCGCTACACCACCTAATAACCAACCAATAAGAACACCTAAAATGGTGATTAATGGCAATACGGCATTAGGCAAAATATGACCGAATAAAATTTTCATTTCGCTCACGCCACGAGCACGGGCACCGATAACGTAATCCTTTTGCATCTCTTCAAGGATAACGAGTCGAACCTGACGCATGTATTTAGAGCCTACAACAACCGCTAATGTAACAGCCGGTAAAATAACACCTGTCGCCGTTATACGAGATGAAGCGATTGGAACTAAACCGAGCTTTAAGCCAAAGATGTAAATTAATACAAGGCCTAACCAGAATGTCGGCATAGATACGCCTATGAAGGAAAGGCTTCTCAGCACATAGTCTATCCATTTATTCCGATTATACGCACTCAGTATACCTGCCGGTAAGGCATAGAGAATCGTAAATACCAATGCGGTTCCTGCCAATGCAAGCGTACCAGGTAATGCTTCTAACATGCGATCTACTACCGGTTTTTTAGCAGAGTAACTCATTCCTAAGTCACCTTGTGCTGCATTGACTACCCAGTTTGCATACTGTACGATAAACGGCTTATCCAAGCCTAATTGTGCTCGAGTTTCATCAATCGTTTCTTGAGACACGATGGTATCCGCCGTTTCCAGTAGCATCGTAACTGGGTCCCCTGGAGCTAAATAGGTGAGACAAAATGTCAAAAATGTGATGCCAAACAAGGTGACAATAAACTGTCCTAGTTGTTTGGCAAAGCGTTTGCCCATAGGCACCTCCTATACCCTTTTCAAATAAAAACACATAATAGTGAATAAACATAGAAAGTAAACATATAATATGATGCTGTATAATAAGATCTATGAAATAACCATAAAAAAAGATTAGCCTACCTGACTAACCTAAATTAAAACACCGTGTTCTAGCACAATGTTCCTCAAGATTGAGCAGGCTTTCTGACTTTTGATTCATCACAATATTTCTGCCTTCCCAGTTTCCCAGTGACCCTAATACGAAATATCGCTCCTCATTACAGCTATTTTCATAGTATAGGATTTACACCCATTTTCCTCTTTTACGCTCGGTAAAACCGACACTCAGTTTATTCACTTTTATTAATTATAAATATACTATATTTATAATTCTCCAGCAATACATATACCCCCTACTGTATATTTGTCAATCAATCATATTTATTCATAAAAGCAATATTCATTATCATTTACATGCATTAATTCGTATATTGTGCCCCATTTTTTGAAATAAATACTTTATTTACTTTTCTTTTCTGTATATAAACGTATATATTTACATTTGTATTTTAATTTAATTTACATATAAAACATTTTGCTATACATATAACCAAAAGAGGCTATCACCGAAGTGACAGCCTCTATAAGACGAGAAAGTATTCAATTAATCGATACTTTGTTGGAATCGTTGTGCACGATACGCTAACCAACCTTTGCGTATCATATAAATGCAAATGCCAATAGTTACTGCAACAGCACTACCGAGCATGGCATCAACACCGCACGCATATACTGCGTATGAGCAGTATAAAACACCTGCAACAGCAACGAAATAGAAACGATCAATACGACGTTTTTCCAATCCAGACATGTGCATCATAGTTGGTACTGCAAGAATGCAGAGAATATAAGGCACTACATTAGTTACAACCGCAAGGTTTACCAATGTCTCGAATTGATCGCGTAAAGAATCATTAGCTGTGAACAATGTAAGAATTGTTTCAATCGCTAATAAGATAAATACGCCACGCACAGGTGCATCCTTGCTGTTTACACGAGCAAACACCTTAGGGAAATAACCTGCCTCTGCTGCATTCTTGAATACGCGAGACAATGTAAATTGCCAGCAAAGTAAAGCACCACAGCAAGAGATAATCATGAGCGCCATGATAACATTTGCAATTGTGTCATTAAACATGTATGCAAATGTGAGACCAAATGGTGCATTGGAATTAAGTAATTCTGTGTTAGGCACGATACCGGCCATAACGTTTGTAGACAAGATGTAAATCACCGCCACTGCTAATGTACCTGCAAATGTTGCAATTGGCACGTTTTTCTTTGGATTTTCTACAGCATCTGCATTTGCTGCTGCAGATTCAAACCCTAGGAATCCCCACAATGTTAAAGCAATAGATTGTTTAATTGCTTCAAAGAACGGCAAGTCGTTTGGATTCCATGCCGCTAAATACGTATCTGGGCTAAACCAGAACCAACCAATTGTACCGATTAGAAGAACCGGCACAACACAACCCCAAATCGTAATATTGCTGAGCTGACCTGTAAAGCGATTTCCTCTAAAATTCAAAATCGCTGCAAACCATAACAAGACAATCGTTACTTGACTTGTTTGCGTTGCATTTAGATCAACACCAAAGAATTCTGAGCCATAGCCAACTGCGGAAACTGCAATCGCTATATTAGCAATGATGAGAGATATGCTATAAGCATAACTCGCCATAAAATGTCCAGTCTTACCGAAGCGGTGTTCTGCATAACCGCCCATGCCTCCTTTAATTTGAGAGAACATACCCGCTTGAGCAAAAATATACGCTAGCAAAAGCGCACCCACAGCCGTCACGAGCCAAGATAACACTGAAATAGTACCAACTTGAGCCAAATTGGTTGGTAACATAATGATCCCAGCTCCTAGCATATTGGCTGCTACCATTGTGGTTAGCTGGAATACAGACATTTTTTTAGCGGTGGTTTTCATGTATCAATCCCCTTTCGTAAGGTGAATTTTTTCTCGTCCATAATTCACGTAACTATATTAAAACCGCTAAGTACATTCAGTTCCTGCTGTAATGGGCGGGAATGTGAAGGTACCGTTTTTATTTGTTTTTCGAATTAATAATAACACCATAGGTGGTAAATTAAAAGTATTTTATTAGTGGACAAAGCATATTACACGAATTGAATAAAAATATAGTAATTATATATTATTTTTGATTAGAAACGGTATGATGAATGTAAGAGTATCATTTTATTTTAGTTTAATCAATTAAATGTGTGAAAAATCACTATCTATTCAGATTATAGTATTGTTCCACAAGACCATTATCCGCTACGAGTCCACCCAATATAGACAAAAATTGACCCCACCTAAAGGTGGAGCCAATTTTATAAACTAAGAAAGCATCTATGATTCTAATAAAAAGGATTTACTCTTGTACAGAGTTTACGATAGATTTCCAGCTATCGATTTGTGCTTCTTCGTTAGCAATAATTTGCTTCCCATTATTACGTTGTCTTTTCACACATTCTGGAGCCGTACCAGAATAGTTGTTACGACCTGCTACACAAGCTTCAATGGAAATAGCATCTAGAATGTCCGCATCAAAATATGGAGAAATTGCTTTGAAATCCTCAACGGATAAGTCAAGCAATACACAACCTTTTTCGATACAATGATGTACAGCATTGCCTACAATTTCGTGCGCTTCACGGAATGGAACGCCTTTTTTCGCAAGGTAATCGGCCATATCTGTAGCATTAGAGAAGTCATCATCAAGGACAGCTTTCATATGCGCCCCATTGACCTTCATACCGCGAATCATCGCCGCATTAATGGACAATGCAAAGTGTACTGTATCGATAGCATCAAAAATACCCTCTTTATCCTCTTGCATATCCTTATTATAGGTAAGAGGCAATCCTTTCAAGGTTGTCAAAAGACCCAACAAATGACCATAGGTACGACCTGTTTTACCACGAACAAGTTCACATACGTCAGGATTTTTCTTTTGTGGCATAATGCTAGAGCCTGTGCAATGCGCATCATCGAGTTCAATGAAGTTAAACTCATTGGTAGACCACAAAATCAATTCTTCGCTAAGACGGCTCAAGTGCATCATCACAAGAGATGCAAAAGACAAGAATTCAACTACATAGTCACGGTCGGATACGGCATCCATACTATTTTCGTAAATACGAGAGAAGCCGAGTAGCTTTTGCGTATAGGTTTGATCAATACCGTATGTAGAACCAGCTAAGGCCCCTGCACCAAGTGGCATGATGTCTGCGTGTTTGAAGACCATCAACAAACGGTCAAAGTCGCGTTCTAGCATAGAGAAGTATGCCATCATATGATGACCGAACAATACAGGTTGTGCCCGTTGTAAATGCGTATAGCCAGGCATGATAACATCGCTGTATTTTTCAGCCGTTTCGATGAGGGCTTTTTGCATATCTACGATGAGCTCGCCCATTTCTACTACGGCTTTACGCACGTACATGTGTAAATCAACTGCGCATTGGTCATTACGGCTACGGCCTGTATGTAAACGACCACCTGCTTCACCAATATCATCGGTTAGGCGCTTTTCAATATTCATATGAATATCTTCAAGAGCCACGGAGAATGGGAACTCACCTTTATCGATTTGGCCTTTTATCTTTGTTAAGCCCTCAACAATAGCGTCCCGATCTGCGTCGGAGATAATATTTTGTTTTGCCAGCATTGTAGCATGTGCTTTACTGCCTGCAATATCTTCGGCGTACATCCGCGCATCAAAAGCGATAGAGGATGTAAAATCCTCTACCGCTTTATCTGTGCCTTTTGTGAAACGCCCGCCCCACAATTTAGCCATTATTTACCTGCCTTTTCTTTCATTAATGCATTAATTTTAAGAGGTAAACCGAACAAGTTGATGAAACCAGCCGCATCAGCTTGGTTGTATACATCATCTTCTTCGAATGTTACGAAATCTTCGCTGTACAAGGAGTATGGAGAAGTTGCACCAGCAGAAATAATGTTGCCTTTGTACAATTTAAGTTTTACTTCACCAGTTACAGTTTTTTGAGTTTCATCAACGAATGCTTGCAAAGCGTTCATCAATGGTGCGAACCACATGCCATCGTATACAAGTTCAGCGTATTTGTTAGCAATAAGTTCTTTGTAGTGGTATGTAGCTCTGTCAAGGCAAAGGTATTCAAGTTCTCTGTGAGCATACATGATGATGGATCCACCTGGGTTTTCATAAACGCCACGGGATTTCATGCCTACTAATCTATTTTCAACGATATCTACAACGCCTACGCCATAGTGTGCACCGATTTCGTTGAGTTTTTCTAACAATTGTAATGGAGTACCTTCTTGGCCATCTACTGCTACAGGTACGCCATCTTTGAAGGATACAGTTACATAACCAGCTTCATCTGGAGCTTGTTCAGGCGTATGTGTTACCAAGTACACATCATCTTTAGGCGCATTTGCTGGATTTTCAAGATCGCCGCCTTCATGGGACAAATGCCATACGTTTTGGTCCATGGAATATGGATGGGATTTCGTAGCTACAACTGGAATATCATGTTTAGCTGCATATTCCATGCAGTCTGTTCTGGATTTCAAATCCCATTCTCTCCAAGGAGCGATGATTTTCATATTAGGAGCCAATGCTTTGATAGCAAGTTCAAAACGAACTTGGTCATTACCTTTACCAGTCGCACCGTGAGCGATAGCATCAGCGCCTTCTTTTTTAGCAATATCTACAAGGATTTTACCGATTAAAGGTCTAGCGAAGGATGTACCTAATAAATACTTGCCTTCATAAACAGCACCAGCTTTCACTGTTGGCCATACATAATCTTTTACGAAGTCTTCTTTAGCATCAACGATGTACGCTTTAGATGCGCCGGATTTGATTGCTTTTTTCTCAACTGCATCATAATCCTCAGGTTGGCCCAAGTCTACGCACACTGCGATAACTTCAGCGCCATAATTTTCTTTTAACCAAGGAATGATAACGGATGTGTCTAAACCACCAGAATATGCGAGTACTACTTTATTTGCTTTACCCATGATAACACCTCATAAACTAAATTATACTAGGTATGATTCATACCATTTATTATTATACTACGAATTCATTATGAATTCTTCATGTCTTATCGACTACAGGTGTTAGTATATCACTGCATATTTATAAATGCAAGCAGAAATTTTATTCAATTATATAATATATTTCGTTTACGAATAATATATGTAAATAAAAACAATCATGATGCGAGTATGTATAGCACCATGATTGTTTTCTATGTAGTGTCATATTAATGAATATATTATTCTATACCAAGTTCTTGCTTATATGCATAGTCCGCCTCCGCTTGAGATATCATACCTTGATCTACCATTTGAGCGAGAACTAATTTTTGCCGAGCTTTAGCACCTTTATAATTTTCATAAGGATCCAAATAGGTTGGTGCATTGGGCAATGCCGCTAACATTGCACATTGACCTAAGGTCAATCGACTAGGGCTGGTACCAAAATACCCTTCGGCAGCCTCTTTTATACCATAATAATTATGACCATAATAGACCGTATTCAAATACATAGTTAAAATTTCATCTTTACTATAGTAATGCTCCATCTCTACCGCTAGAATAGCTTCCTCCGCTTTACGGGACATCGTCCGTTTAGACGATAGAAATAGATTTTTTACCAATTGTTGTGTGATAGTACTACCACCCTCAACAGTTTCACCAGCAACGCTGTTAACATAAAAAGCGCGTGTTACACCGAGCACATCGATAGCACCATGCTTGTAATAGCGTTTATCTTCAATGGCCACTAGAGCTCGTTTCGCATTGTCTGGAATGTTTTCAGATTTCACCCATTTATCCCTTGGCACACGTTGATGAAGCGCGGCTTCAACCTTTTCTCGGAAGGTAAAAATACGATGCATGCGTTCCCACCGACTTAATGTATCTTCATTTTCTTCAATTGTCTGTTCTACAGTTGTATGAGCCTTACTAACGCGATTTGTTCCTTGATAGCTTTGATATGTATCATACACATATATAGCCCCTAGTACTATGCAAATGATAAGAACTAATCGGCGCACCATTCGAAATATAAACATAGATTCACCTATATCTACCTTACAGCAGACTTCTAAGTATATAAACTTTCACTAATAACATCCCTATAATACAACTATCATATATTGATTGTATTGTATCATAAGTTATCTATTTTTAGCATACTTGTATGTATTGTATTTGTTAACCATATTGTCGTATAATAGATAAGATGATGAAGCATGCCCAAATTGGAGGAGTATTATGAAACAGTGTATGGATTCAGACAATCTACATCGTCGATTGCGTAAAATTTTAGGTCAAGTACAAGCTATTGATCGAATGATTGAAGAAGACATTCCTTGTGAAGATGTACTAGCCCAAATCAATGCAGCCAAATCCGCGTTGCATAAGGTTGGCCAAGTGGTCCTCGAAGGACATATCAACCATTGTGTACGCGATGGTATACAACATGGTGATGTAGATAAAACAATTAATGACTTTACAGTTGCTGTAGAGCGCTTTGCCAATATGGGAAAATAAAAAGAGGCAATATCCTAATGATCAGGGTATTGCCTCTTTTGCGTATTAGTCGTGGTTCGTTGTTAAGAACTCGCTAAGTGCTGCTAATGCATCATCTTCATCAGCACCATCAGCAGTTAATACTACGGATGTGCCTTTTGTTGCACCCAATGTTAATACAGTCAAAATGGATTTAGCATCTGCGGTTTTACCATTTGCTGCGATTGTCAATTTGGACGCAAATTTTGCAGCCAATTGTGTAAATGCAGTCGCTGGACGAGCATGTAAACCAGATTCGTTTGTGATTTCTACTGTTACTTCTTTCATGAGTTACCTCTTTCTACGGAGCGCACAAAAACGCCTAATATCTTTGCTATTAATATAGGTATTGTATCAGTTTACCCCTATCAAATTCAAGTTTGTTTTTATGAAAGCTATGGTCTATGCCAAACCTTTTTCAGCGAGTAATGATTTTGCATAGGCTGTGATTTCTTCAGCTGTATCCATAGTCAATGCTTTTTGAGCAAATGCTTCACATTCTGCTTTTGTAACAGAGCGTAAAATATTTTTAATCAATGGAATGGATGATGCAGTCATAGAGAATTCATCAAGTCCTAATCCCAATAAAATCATAGTTGCAACTGGATCACCAGCTAACTCACCACACATACCTGTAAATTTACCTTGTTCGTGACTCGCATCAATTACGTGTTTGATAAGGCGTAATACAGCGGGATGCAATGGTTGATATAAATTGCCGATGGCCTCATTCATACGGTCAACCGCCAATGTGTATTGGCAAAGGTCATTGGTACCGATACTAAAGAAATCTACATATTTAGCCAAAATCGGAGAAATAACGGCTGCCGCTGGCACCTCAATCATAATACCTACTTTGATATCTGTATTGAAAGCTACCCCTTCAGCCATTAATTCTTCCTTGCATTCGTCGAGCATAGCGTTTGCCGCTTTAACCTCTTCTACGGATGCAATCATAGGATACATGATGTGAATGTCGCCAAACGCACTGGCCCGAAGGAGTGCACGTAATTGGACCTTAAAAATATCCGGACGGTTCAAGGAAATACGAATGGCACGATACCCGAGGAATGGATTCATTTCTTCAGGTAAGTCTAGGCATTTTAATTCCTTATCACCACCGATATCCATAGTACGGATGATGACAGGTTGGCCCTTCATACTCTCTGCTACTTGTTTATATTGTTCAAACTGTACATCTTCTGTAGGTAGTTCATCATTTTCCATGTAAAGGAATTCGGTGCGATATAGGCCAATACCTTGAGCGCCCATGGTCAACGCATGGTCCGCATCTTTGGATTTACCAATATTACCGAATAAATCAACATGATGTCCGTCCTTTGTAACGGCTTCTAAATTAGCAGAGTCCTTTAAACGTTTCAACTCGTCTTGGAAATCTGCAGCTTCTTTTGTATAACGTTCCCACTCTTCATCGGATGGTTCCGTAATCACTTCACCATCAGTGCCAAGTACAACAGCACGCACATCGTCAGTAAAGCTTTCAATATCACCAACGCCCATAACGGCAGGAATTTCTAAGGTACGCGCCATGATAGCTGCATGAGATGTCGGACCACCAGCAGCTGTTACGATACCTTTTACAACATTTTTATCTAGTGAAGCCGTATCAGATGGAGCCAAATCGTGAGCCACGATAATAACCTCACCGGAAATATGAGATAAACCACGAGGGTTCATGCCAAGCATGTTACGCATCAAACGATCGCCAATATCTTTAATATCCGCACCACGTTCACGCATATATGGATCATCCATGCCGATGAAAATAGCCGCAAAGGTTTCTATCGTTTGCGCCGTAGCAGCTACGACGTTCATCTTTGAATTTTCTACAAGGGACTTGATACCATCAGACAAGGATGGGTCTTGTGCGATTTGCATATGAGCTTCAAAAATAGCAGCCTCATCTGCCCCCATATCAACCAATGCTTTTTGACGAATCGTATCTAATTGTTTAAGGGTTGCAGCCATAGCGCTAGCAAATTTGCCAATTTCACCCTCTACTTGGTCATCAGTCACCTCATAATCAGGTATTACGATTTCTTCTTGTATATATTTGTACACATTGCCAACAGCAACGCCTCGAGATCCAGAAATCCCTTGAATTCGCATGTGTGTTCCTCTTTCTATATCCGATAAACTACATTACATTATATTTTAACATTTTTACATTGAACAATAAAGAGAGACCCTATCTGTGATATAATGTTATATTATATATAGTTAACCGTAGACTTTCACGAGTATCATAGTGAAAGTCTACTCTATTGTAAGGAATAGTCGCATTTATCTAGTGTGACATCGAATAGGAGTATGTATGAAATTAACAAAAATGCATGGCCTCGGCAACGATTTTATCCTCTTTTCTGACTCACAAGGGGCCAATAAAGATTATACAGATCTCGCCATCCGCCTCTGCGACCGTCGTACAGGTATCGGCGCCGATGGTCTTGTAATCGTTGTACCATCTAATACATGCGATGTACGCATGCGCATCATCAACTCAGACGGCAGCGAAGCAGAAATGTGTGGTAATGGCATTCGTTGCTTTGCAAAATATGCCTATGAACACGGTGAAATTACAAAAGATACTTTCACCATCGAAACATTAGCAGGCGTTATGAAACCAACGTTAACCATTGAAAATGGCATTGTTACACAAGTGACAGTAGACATGGGCAAACCGTTCTTTAACAGCAAAGACATTCCTATGAATGTAACCATGGATAAGGTCATCGATGTGGACCTCGATGTAAATGGCGAAACAGTAACAGTAAGTTCCGTTCTTCTCGGTGTACCGCACACAGAGGTTTTTGTGGACGACATCACGAAAGCACCGGTTACAACACAAGGTCCAATTCTTGAAAAACACGATGCATTCCCATCCAATACAAACGTGAACTATGTCGAGGTCGTAAACGACCACCATATTAAGGTCCGCACTTGGGAACGCGGTGCTGGCGCCACGCTTGCTTGTGGTACAGGTTCCTGCGCATCTGCTGTTATGTCCCATAAAAAAGGTCTTACAGGACGCGAGGTCGATGTAGAATTATATCTTGGCACATTACACATCAGTTATTTGGAGGATGGCACGGTTCTTATGACGGGCCCTGCTGAGGAAGTATTCGAAACCGAACTTCCTATCGAATAATATGAAGTGGCTACAATTACTATTACAGGCATACCTAAAATATAAACAAGGGCGCACCATGATGCCAAATAATATGGGACTATTGATATCATTAATCGTTTCTATCATCATTATTCTCGCATCTGTCATGTTTAGTGTCCCCATCGGCTACGCATTAATCCTCGTATGGTTGTGCTTCGCTTACGCTCTATATCGACAAGGATATAATCCAAAAGACTTACTCCGCATGTCCTGGACCAGTGCCAAAACCTCAATCGTGGTTATGCAAATCTTTTTGCTCATCGGCTGGCTCATAGCCATGTGGCAAGCATCAGGGATTATTCCCATGATTATTGCGTCTAGTATTGAATTGATTAATCCAAATCTTTTCATAATCTGCGCATTTTTAATTACATCCTGCGTGAGTATGTTACTTGGTACATCGCTAGGAACAGTGGGCACCATCGGTATTGTACTAATTACAATTGCCAAAGCTGGTAATCTGCCTATTGATATTGTAGCAGGTGCCATTATGGCAGGCGCCTATTTAGGAGACAGAAACTCACCTCTATCCTCTAGCGCCTCTCTCGTAGCTGCTCTAACGCACACCAAAGTAAATAGCAATATACCAATCATGTTGAAAGATAGCTTACCTGCTCTCATCATCAGCTGTATATTGTATCTACTCTTATCCCTATGGTTTCCACTAGACTACACTAACAGTTATCTACCGGATACGATTCATTTCGTGTTTAATATCCATTGGACATTATGGATACCAGTTCTTATCATTATTGGTTTGTTACCAACAAAGCTATCTATACGTTGGCCTATTGGTATTAGTGCACTGGCGGCAACCATCCTCGCAGTTATCCATCAAAATTATACAGTAATGGATATGTTACAATTTACCGTATTGGGGTTCCATCTGCCGGATTATAATCCGCTATCGGATATTATCCACGGCGGAGGCCTACAAATGATGTGGATACCAACCCTATCTATATTCATGGCTTGTTCCATTTCCGGCATGCTTGAAGGCGTTGGTTTTTGGAATGATATTCGCAGCCTTTTACAACACGTATCAGGTCGCGCCAAACTCTTTGCGTCGAATGTACTAATTGCATTTATTACAGGTGCTCTAGGTTGTAGTCAAGCAATTGCAGTAATCATGACGCATTCAATTATGCGTACCACCTATGCAAAGGAACGCATTCATGATGAAGATGTCATGCTAGACTTTGAAAACAGCGGCATCCTTATTGCAGCCTTACAACCATGGAATATCGCGGCACTCGTACCTGTCATTATGATGGATGTCTCGCCTGCCGGTTACGTACCCTTTGCGTTCTTCTTATACTTAGTACCACTTATCTACTGGTATCGCTTACGACGCAAGGAACAACAAGTCCATTAATACATTCTATTTATACGAAATATAGAGGAAAACTTATGATTTATACGATTACTTTCAATCCTGCATTGGATTATATCGTTCGCTTAGACCACTTAACCACAGGTACAATCAATCGCACTGAACAAGAATATGTGCTGGGCGGTGGCAAGGGTATCAATGTATCCATCGTCCTCAATAACCTAGGCATGGATACAACGGCACTCGGTTTTATCGCTGGCTTTACAGGTGATGAAATTGTGCGTCAGCTCAATGAATTTGGCGTTCGTGAAAGCTTTATCCGTCTTAGAGAGGGTTTAACCCGCATCAATGTTAAAGTAAAAGCATCCGATGAAGAAACGGAAATCAATGGTCGTGGTCCTATCATAGCCGATGAGGAACTACAGGCCTTATACGCCCAACTTGATGCATTAACAGAGCAAGATACATTAATCTTAGCAGGCAGCATTCCGTCTAGCCTCCCAAGTGATATGTACGAAATCATTATGAAGCGCTTAGCTAATAAACATATTCATATCGTCGTAGACGCAACTAAGGATCTATTAACTCGTGTATTGCCATACAAACCATTTTTAATCAAACCAAACAATCACGAATTAAGCGAAATCTTCGGACGTACATTGTCTACAAAAGATGATTTAGTCACTGCAGCTAAAAAATTACAGTCCCAAGGTGCACAACATGTGCTCATCTCCATGGCTGGAGATGGTGCTATCTTGGTATCCGCTGATGGTACAGTCTATACAAGTCCTGCACCTAAAGGAACGCTTATTAACTCCGTTGGTGCCGGCGATTCTATGGTAGCTGGTTTCATGACTGGATACCTCAACACCCAAGATTTACAACAAGCCCTCTATTGGGGTATTGCTACAGGCTCTGCTTCAGCCTTTTCGGAGAATCTAGCCACCAAGGACGAGGTCCTCGCCTTGCTTAACACCATTCGTTAATTTTATTATTCATTATATATGTACAGTAAGGAGTACACACATGAAGATTACTGATTTATTAAAGCCCCAATCAATCCTGCTGAATGCATCACCAACTAACAAAGCGGATGCCATTTACACTCTAGGTGATTTAATGGATAAAGGCGGCAACCTATCTGACAAGGCAGAATACTTAGAAGCTGTCTTTGCCCGCGAAGAATCCGGTTCTACTGGCCTTGGCGACGGTATCGCCACACCACATGCTAAATCAGCAGGTGTAAAGGAAGCTGGCCTTGCTGCTATGGTCGTTCCTAACGGTGTTGATTTCGAGGCCCTCGATGGACAACCATCTCGCCTATTCTTCATGATTGCAGCACCAGAAGGCGCTGCAGACACTCATGTAGAGGTATTGAGCAAATTAGCCACTATGGTAATTGATCCGGACTTCAAAAACGCTCTCATCCAAGCTGCTACAGTAGACCGTTTTCTAGAACTTATCACCGCCAAAGAAGAAGGCAACTTTGATCCATCTGTAGAAGGCTATATCAAGACGGAAGATGAAAAAGCACCAAGCATTACCGATGCTATCGAAGCAAAAGCTACAGAGGCTATCGAAAAGGTAGTTCCTAAGGTATCTGTAGATAATCCACATTACGAAGTATTAGCTGTTACAGGCTGTCCTACTGGCATTGCTCATACATACATGGCTGCCGAATCCTTGGAACGTAAAGCTAAGGAAATGGGCATTTCTTTAAAGGTAGAAAAGAATGGTGCTTCTGGCATTAAGGATGCACTTACAGCAGAAGAAATCGAGCATGCTAAATGCATCATCGTCGCTTCTGACCGCCAAGTTGAAATGGCTCGATTTGATGGCAAGCCAATGATTCAAACTAAGGTGGCAAACGGCATTAATAAAGCAGAAGAATTATTGCGTGAAGCTATGTCTGGTACAGTACCGGTATACCATGCCTCTCAATCTGACAAAGATAGTGCTGAATCTGCTATCGATGCAAAAGATAGCTTTGGCCGACAAATCTACAAGCATTTGATGAATGGCGTATCTCACATGTTGCCATTTGTTATCGGCGGTGGTATTCTAATCGCTCTCGCATTCCTATTTGACACATTCGATCCAGCTAATGCCAAAAACTTTGGTTCTGGCACACCATTATCTGCATTCCTAATGAAAATCGGCGGTGCTTCCTTCGGATTTATGTTACCTGTTCTAGCTGGTTACATCGCTATGAGTATTGCAGACCGTCCAGGTCTTGTAGCGGGTTTCGTTGGTGGCTTGCTAGCAAGCCAAGGCGGTTCTGGTTTCCTCGGTGCCTTGATTGCAGGCTTTGCAGCAGGTTACTTAGTACTGTTAGTTAAGAAACTCGTATCCGGATTACCTCAAGCATTAGAAGGTACAAAACCAGTACTCTTCTACCCTGTACTGGGCGTATTGTTCATTGGTATCGCTATTACATTTATCATCAATCCACCAGTATCTGCTTTGAACGAATGGCTTATGAATTCCTTGCAAACAATGGGCACTACTAGCCGCGTATTATTAGGTCTTGTCTTCGGTGCTATGATGTCTGTTGATATGGGTGGTCCTGTCAACAAAGCAGCCTATGTTATCGGTACAGGCGCTCTAGCAACTGGTGAATATGGTATTATGGCCGCTGTTATGGCTGGTGGTATGGTTCCTCCATTGGCGATTGCCCTTTGTACAACATTCTTCCCTAGCCGCTTCACAGAAGCAGAACGTAAATCTGGTATTACAAATTACATCATGGGGCTTTCCTTCATCACAGAAGGTGCTATCCCATTTGCCGCAGCTGATCCTATCCGTGTATTGCCTTCTTGCATCATCGGTGCTGGTACAGCTGGTGCATTATCCATGTTCTTTGAATGTACATTACGTGCACCTCACGGTGGTATCTTCGTAGTACCAACAATCGGCAACCCACTTCTTTACCTTGCATCCATTGCAATCGGTTCCGTTGTGGCTTGCATTATCTTGGCTATCGTAAAACCAAAACTCAAAAAATAATATCACAGTTGATCTATTTAGTTTAATCATTATAAATGACTGACTAATAACTAATGTATGCAAAACACCCTATGTCACAACACTGACATAGGGTGTTTGTATTTATAACTTATATCTTCGATCCGCTCATCGGATTACATCATCATAAAATGTACCATATACCATTTTAAATACGCGATTAGCAACATGATAGCTTTCAAAATCAAAGTCCGTAGGTGTTAAGAATGTAACATTCTCATAGCCTTTAAGAGCTGGTTGTGTTGGTTTACTTTCACCATTGAGAGTGTAATCCTGTTGATTTAGTACCGTCCCTACAATACCAGATTCCATCATTTTTATATTCCATAGTTCATGTAAAGAAAAATCTGGCAGTCTTGTTTTTAGCTTTGATGCCTTGGCTACCATATTAGCAAGGGAAAGGTTTAAGTCATAGTCATAACGAACCTTATATTCCCTAATTAAATCAGATGAAGGCAATACAACATATATCTTAGCCTCTATATTTTTTGTATGCGCATCTGTAGAATTATTTCGGATAGTACTTAATTCAATATATTTACCATCTCCACCACCTGTATCACCTTTAGATATAATTCGTGCAAAACGACTAGTATCTTGCAACTCAGTATTGGACACAGCCTTCACAGAATTTAAAGAAGCACACAAAACACATACCAGCGCCACAAGAAATACAAAATGTTTCATAAGGCACCTCATTTCACTACAATATCGTCAAAATGCTGCTGATACGCTACAGTAAACATAGCGTCTGCTACAGCAAATAAGTCTTCATCAAACCGGCCACGATCTATAGGACGTAATTGATGCACTAAAGGAACTTTACTAGTAACCTCTGTACCGTCCCCATTATATCGTTTCACCTCTTGTAACTCGACTTGTATGCCTGATTCATCCTGTGCAGCCTTAATCACAGCATACATAGATGGTGATGGCTTTACAACATTCATAGCTTGTATTAAGGACCCTAATGAGTAATTCGTATCATAGGTAGTAGTTAATTCATATTCTGTAATAGATGTACTTCGAGGAGTTTCATAAACAGCATAAAAAGTACCTTTTAATTTATAGTGCGGTGCTGCGTATTCTAGAGACTCTACAGAATATGTATTTAAATAACTTATTAGCTTATTTTGTATAGAACCGCCTTCATAAGGATACGATTTTTGATACACATTTTTAAACTGCGATGAACTATTTAATTCATTAATTGAAATAGCTTGAATTTGCATGGTAAAAGCAGCCATCACCATACATGCTAATAAGAATTTTCTAAACATGTTCTCTCCTTTAAAAACAAAACTCGATTAAATTACCCAAAGCATACCATATTTTATTGAGAAATGTATACATAAGTCTAATATTCTCTCGACTTCAAATTGTCAGCATTAATACCTGTATTACCATCAATTATTATAGTAGTATTACCTTCTGCTACAGTTTTTTTCTTACCGCTATTTTTACAAATTTAGAAATAACTACATAACCAGTCTTAACCTTATTCCAAATTACTTGATATACTTTATCTTCTCAACATTTAGATGATTTAGTTTCTCTTCTGTTTTCTATAATCAGCTATTATGCCTCTATAACATATGATTTTAAATTTAATTCTAAATTTCTAATTTCCTGTAATACCATTTTTGCTTGATATAGCCTATATTTATGGAAATTGTACAATTAGCCATATTTATGATAAACTATATAAATATAAATAATTTTTAAAATTATAAATTATTATTTGAAATCTAGTTCGGAGAATAATTCATGAAATCATCTAAGAAACGTCAAGTGACTGCTGCGTTTTTTGCAGCAGCAGCATTGGGTGGCGTTGCTCACGCAGCTCCGGTCCTTAACATGAATGATTTAGTAGGATCTAAAACTACTTCTGAATCAACGACAGAAACTATTAATAATGTAGCGACTCCAGTCGTACAACCTATGGTCCCTCGTGTGCGCCCAGTACCAGTTCCAGATACAGCTAAAGCTTTAGAAGAACAATATAGAGCTGTGTCGCAACCACAATATGTTGTTAATAAACAAACGAATACTATGATGGAACCAACATTGGCAATGCATAGTTTAATCAATGTACAACGTAAAACTGAACCGGTTACCATTCAAAAACAAGTAGATGGCAAGCAGCAAATGCAAACAACGCAAGTACAACGTACACCGATCATTGTGCAAGAACAATCTACTACACCATTAGTAGTTGCCAATACAACCACGACTAAATCAGTTATTGCAAAACGGACATTAACAATTCGCGATATTCAACGTGCTGAACGTGAGCGTTTAGCTAAATTAGCGGAAGAACAAGCTGCACAACAAGAAGCAATGCAACAACAAAGCAGTGAACAAGCGCAAGCAGTGCGCCAAATGGCAGCTGAACGAGCTGCCGAATCTCAACGCCAAGCCGCATTATTAGCACAACAACAAGAGGCACAGCGCCAAGCGGAGTTATTAGCTCAGCAACAAGAAGCTCAACGTCAAACTGCTATCAAAGCGGAACAAGAGCGTATTGCTGCAGAGCAAGCTGAGGCTCAACGCCAAGCTGCTATTAAAGCGGAACAAGAGCGCATCGCTGCAGAGCAAGCCGAGGCCCAACGTCAAGCTGCTATTAAAGCGGAACAAGAGCGCATCGCTGCAGAGCAAGCTGAGGCCCAACGTCAAGCTGCTATTAATATCGCTGCAGAGCAAGCCGAGGCCCAACGTCAAGCTGCTATTAAAGCGGAACAAGAGCGCATCGCTGCAGAGCAAGCCGAGGCACAACGTCAAGCCGCTATTAAAGCGGAACAAGATCGCATCGCGGCAGAGCAAGCCGAGACCCAACGTCAAGCCGCTATTAAAGCAGAACAAGAACGCATCGCTGCAGAGCAAGCCGAAGCTCAACGCCAGGCGGCTATTAAAGCAGAACAAGAACGCATCGCTGCAGAGCAAGCCGAAGCTCAACGCCAGGCGGCTATTAAAGCTGAACAAGAACGTATCGCGGTGGAACAGGCTGAGGCGGATGCAGAAAAAGCTCGTTTAGAAGCAGCTGAGGCGAAAGCAGCAGCAGAAGCGGCTGCAAAAGCTCAAGCTGAAGCTCAGCGCCAAGCGGCTATTAAAGCGGAACAAGAGCGTATTGCAGCAGAACAAGCTAAAGCAGAGCAAGAAGCAAAAGCTAAGGCTCAAGCGGAAGCTGAGGCTCAGCGCCAAGCTGCTATTAAGGCTGAACAAGAACGTATTGCAGCAGAGCAAGCCAAAGCAGCGCAAGAAGCAAAAGCTAAGGCTCAAGCGGAAGCTGAAGCTCAGCGCCAAGCCGCTATTAAAGCGGAACAAGAACGTATTGCCGCAGAGCAAGCAAAAGCAGCACAAGAGGCAAAGATTAAAGCAGAACAAGAAGCTAAGACTAAAGCCGAGGCGGAGGCTAAGGCTCAGGCCGAAGCAAAAGCTCGAGCGGAAGCGGAAGCAAAACAAGCTCAAGAGTCTAAATTGCCTGAATCGTATGTTAATGAACGTAATCAAGCTTCTACCAAAGGTTCTACTACAGCCGGTGAAAAAAATATACTTTCACAGCCAATTGATCCACCATTACAAGCTGATACGTCTGCAAAGATTACCCTCACCTTTGACATCAATAATTACGAGTCAATGACGGGAACGGTAGATAATAAAGAGATTAAATATCGCGCATTTGAATATATCCCATATGTATCAAATCCTATCGATATTGATCAGCAGTACATAAACATTTACATACCTGAAGAGTATTTCAATAATGGCACTGTAAATGGTTATAATACACAAACAGCACCAATCTTTATGCCAAATAATGTTGGCGGTTATATGCCAAGCCAACCTATGGCACCAAAACTAGAAAATAATAAGCCAAATAGTGCTCTCTATGCATTGTCTAGAGGTTATGTTGTTGCATCCCCTGCTACACGTGGCCGTACAAATAAAGCTTCTGATGGTAACTTCATCGGCAAAGCACCAGCAGTCATTGTAGACTTACAAGCGGCTACAGCTTATTTACATGCTAATGATGCGACTATGCCAGGTAACGCAAAACATATTATTACGAATGGTACTAGCGCAGGCGGTGCCGTTTCCTTATTACAAGGCGCAACAGGTAATACATCTGATTACCAACCATATCTACAGGCTCTCGGCGCTGCTACTGCATCTACCGATGTGTATGCATCCTCTGCTTACGCACCGATTACAAATCTAGATGCTGCAGATATGGCTTACGAATGGAGCTATAACGGCATCACATCATTTAATAAAGTGACTATGGGACAAGGTGAATTGCCTCAAGCGAATGTAGGCGGTGCACCGGCTCCAATGCAACGTAGTGTACAACGTGTGAACTTAACGAATGATGATGTGGCATACTCAGATTTGCTTAAGAGCCACTTCCCTGACTATGTAAACAACTTACAATTACGTGATAGAACTGGCATTATTTTAAAACTCGATAAGAAAGGTAATGGCACATTCAAGCAATATGTAAAATCTTTCATCATCGATGCCGCTAATAAAGCTAAATCTAATGGCGCTGATTTGTCTCGCTATTCTTTCTTAATATTAGATAAGAATACAGGTCTGGTGAAAGATATTGATTGGGACGCTTATAATAGCTTTACTAGTCGTTCTAAGGTACCAGGTGCATTTGACTCTAGATCTAATGATTCTGGTGAAAACAGCCTATTCGGTACAAGCACTAGCGATACTAATCACTTCACGATTACAGCGGCACTACATGATACAACGACTAATAATGATGTATATGTAGAAAACGCTAAAATCGTTACTATGATGAACCCTATGAACTATCTTGGTTCTCCTAGTGCAACAAACGCTAAATATTATCGAATTCGCTATGGTACAGCAGATAGCAATACATCTGTTGCCATCCCATTAATCGTAGGCACTCGTGCACAAAATCTCGGATATAGTGTAGACATGGCTACACCATTTGGTGTGGATCACGCTGGCGATTACGATTTACAAGATTTATTCAACTGGATGGATTCTATTGTAAAAAACGGTAGATAATCTATCTCGATTATAAACTTATTCCATAACGTAACAAGTCTGTAATAGCCTCCATACATGATGCTATTACAGACTTGTTTGTTATTTTTATCTTATATCGACAACAAAGGCGTCCTAAACAAGTAGGGCGCCTTTATTACTAGTATTATATTGAAATGTTATTAATCTTCAGGGAATAAAGCAGTAGACAAGTAACGTTCACCTGTATCTGGAAGAATAACTACGATATTCTTACCTTTGTTTTCAGGGCGTTTTGCCAATTCTGTAGCGGCCCATAATGCAGCACCGGAGGAAATACCTACCAAGATACCTTGTGTATGACCAAAGTCTTGTGCTGTTTTAAAAGCATCTTCGTTAGCAACTTGAATAACTTCATCATAAATTTTAGTATCCAATGTTTCAGGAATAAAACCTGCACCTAAACCTTGGATTTTATGAGGACCTGGTTTACCGTTAGATAATACAGCAGAGTCTTTAGGTTCTACAGCTACGATCTTAACATCAGGATTTTGTTCTTTCAAGAAACGACCTGTACCAGTTAATGTACCACCTGTACCAACACCAGCTACGAAGATATCTACAGCACCATCTGTGTCACCCCAGATTTCAGGGCCTGTAGTTTTATAGTGAATTGCAGGATTAGCTTGGTTTACGAATTGGCCTGCTTCTACAGCACCAGCAGTAGCTGTTACGATTTCTTTTGCCTTTGCAATCGCGCCTTTCATACCAAGTGCACCATCAGTTAAGACGAGTTGTGCACCATAGCCAAGCATTAATTTACGGCGTTCGATAGACATTGTTTCAGGCATTACGATAACAACCTTATAACCAAGTGCAGCGCCTACAGCGGATAAACCAATACCTGTATTACCAGATGTAGCTTCTACGATAGTACCGCCTGGTTGTAATTCACCAGATGCAACAGCAGCTTGAATGATAGCAGCAGCGATACGATCCTTTACGGAACCACCTGGGTTAAAGTATTCAAGTTTAGCTAAAATATTAGCATCAGCACCTACGCTTTCACCAAAACGAGTAGCTGCCAACAATGGTGTTTTACCAATTAATTCAACAAAAGATTTTGCGATTTTAGACATAATCAACACTCCTTATATTCGGATATTATGGATACTATAAATGGTATGTAATATATAATTATGTGCCTCTTAAATAGAGCCATCCCAATTATCATATTTTGTATCTAGTTTTGCGTATGTACCATCAATAACGTCTTGTAAGGTCACACTTTCTAGATAATCGTGAATGTAATTTTGTAACCCCGCCCAGAATCCAACGGTGCGTTCATTAATGACATCATCCGTAGATACACCTTCATCTAGAGATGAAATAATAGCCATTGATTCCTCTGTAGCCATCAAAATTTCAATGATTGTATATTCACTAGGTTTTTTAGATAAACGATAACCGCCGTATTTACCACGAATGCTATCAACTAAACTGGCCGCTCCTAATCGAGCCACAATACCTTCTAAATATTTCTCAGATATGCCTTGTCGTTCTGCAACAGAACGTAATGACACGGGTTTTCCCTGACCTTGCTCAGCTAGATCGATGAGAACCATCAAAGCATATCTTCCTTTTGTAGAAATTCTCATGTATATTGCCTTCCTTTTTAAAAGCTAGCGTCCCTTGAACAAACATTTTATATACCTCCTATGCGAATGTATAAAACCTTGTGCATCGCTAGGAATTAATTTCATTATAGAATACTAACTGTAAAAATGCAAGAGTTTATTTCCTACTTTGTCAAAAGGTTTTACGAATAACAGTATTTACCTATACTAATTGGATACACTGCGACAAAAAGACCAGCCCAAAGGCTGGTCTTTTTGCGTATAGTTTGTAGTTTGTTATATGAGGTTTACATTAGTGAATTGGAGAGTGTTTCACCATGTAATGGGGCTTACCGGTATCGTTGGAGATACGATCCGTGCCCAAATGTTGTCATTTGAAGAGGTTGTTGGTCTATCTAGTAGTCTTAGATTTTACCTACTAGGTCAAGACCTGGTGTTAATGTATCTTTACCTGGTTTCCACCGTGCAGGGCACACTTGATCGCCATGTTTAGCTACAAATTGAGCAGCTTGTACTTTACGAACAAGTTCTTCTGCAGAACGGCCAATACCCATATCGTGAATTTCCGCTGTGCGGATAATGCCTTCTGGGTCAATTACGAATGTACCGCGGTATGCCATAGCAGATTCAGGATCGAATACATCGAAGAAATCAGCTAATTCATGTTTCTTATCAGCTAGCATGTAGTATTCAATTTTATTGATGCTTGGAGAAGCATCGGACCATGCTTTGTGAACATATTCAGAATCAGTGGATACGGAGTAAACTTCGCAACCTAATTCTTTCAATTCAGCATAAGATTCTTGTACGTCTTCCAATTCTGTAGGGCATACAAATGTGAAATCTGCTGGATAGAATACGAATACAGACCATTTACCTAATACGTCTGCAGTGCTTACCTTTACCAATTCAGGTTTTTTGAAAGCATCAAGTGTAAATTCAGGGAGTTTCTTACCAATAATAGACATTGTGTCCTCCTTTATATTTCTAAATAACGATTACTATATGTTCTATTGATGTACCTACATCAAATCTATATCTATCTTTGTCTATATAATAACACTAATCATTTAAAATAGCAAGCATTATTTTTAAATTTATCGATATATTTTTGCAAGTTTTTTCGATACAGCAAAAAAAGAAGGAAGATACTCATTTCTGAGTATCTTCCTTCTTTTTACGTACCACAACGGACTTACTACTTATAGCGTGATCAAAAGCAATAAGTCCTGCTATATTAGCAATACCACGCCGCGTCACATGTCCAGTTGTAGACTGTTGTTTCCCCGATTTACCATATACGAACTGCTCTAATTTAAGTGCAGCTAATATAAAGATACCTATAATAGATAAAATGGATCCCATTTCTATTCTCTACTTTTTAAGTTCCAAAATCGCATCTACAAATCCACGGAATAATGGATGAGCATTGTTTGGACGAGATTTTAATTCTGGATGTGCTTGTGTACCTACGAAGAATGGATGACCCTTAACTTCGATGCTTTCAACAAGACGACCATCTGGAGATGTACCAGAAATAACAAGGCCTGCATCACTCAATTGTTGACGATATTCATTGTTGAATTCATAACGATGACGATGACGTTCGTATACAAGGTCTTCGCCATATACTTCACGCGCTTTTGTACCCGCTTCTAATTTACATGGATAGATGCCAAGGCGCATTGTGCCACCTTTTTTATCTACATCCACTTGATCACTCATCAAGTCGATAACTTTGTATTTTGCATCTTCATCAAATTCGCTAGATGTAGCACCTTCCATGGCACATACATTACGAGCAAATTCCATTACAGCAGATTGCATGCCAAGGCATAAACCGAGGAATGGAACTTTGTTTTCACGAGCATAATTGATAGTACGGATTTTTCCTTCTACGCCACGGGAACCAAAGCCACCAGGAACAACGATACCATCAATGCCCTCAAATACTTCTTTAGGATCTACAGAAATATCATCAAGTTCTTCGGAATCAATCCAACGAATGTTCACCTTAGTATCAGTCTCGATACCAGCATGGCTCAATGCTTCTGCTACAGAAAGATACGCATCGTGCAAAGCTACATATTTACCTACGATAGCTACTGTAATATCTTTGCTAGGATTCAAAATTTTATGAACCATTTCTTTCCATGCAGTCATATCGCAAGGACGTTCTTCAAGACCCAATTTCTTAATGACAATATCATCAAGCCCTTGATCTTGCATCATCAATGGTACTTCATAGATGGAATCACACGTTTGGTTTTCAATTACGGCCGCTGGTTCTACATCGCAGAACAATGCCAACTTTTCCTTCATTTCGTCGGAAATATGTTTTTCACTGCGGCATACCAAAATATCTGGTTGAATACCAATACCGCGCAATTCTTTTACGCTATGTTGGGTAGGTTTTGTTTTTAATTCACCTGCTGCGTTGATATATGGTACTAATGTAACGTGAATATACAATACATCGTTACGACCTACATCTTTTTTGACTTGGCGAATTGCTTCCATAAATGGCAAGCTTTCAATATCGCCGACAGTACCACCGATTTCAGTGATAACTACATCAGCATTATCTTCTTTACCTACGCGGTATACATTTTGTTTAATTTCATTTGTAACGTGAGGAATAACTTGTACAGTGCTACCTAAATAGTCACCCTTACGTTCTTTATTGATAACGGACCAATATACTTTACCAGCAGTAATATTGGAACGCTTGCTAAGATTAATATCGATAAAGCGTTCATAGTGACCCAAGTCCAAGTCTGTTTCAGCACCATCATCGGTTACAAATACTTCGCCATGTTGGTAAGGACTCATTGTACCAGGATCGATATTGATATATGGGTCAAATTTTTGAATCGTTACATTAAAACCGCGGTTTTTCAATAATCGGCCCAAAGATGCAGCTGTAATCCCTTTTCCCAAGGAAGAAACTACGCCGCCTGTTACGAAAATATACTTAGTTGCCATGATGCCTCCCACCTACTACATTTTTTCCGGAGCGGAAATACCTAAAATACCCAAGCCTTGACGAAGTACAAGAGCAATCGCTGTGATTAACCCAAGACGAGCTTGTTGCAATGATGGATCTACGCCAATGATACGACCTTGACGATAGAAGGAGTGGAACATACTTGCCAAATCGTATAAGTAACGAGCAATACGATGAGGTGCACGATGTTCGGCAGATTGAACAACCTCTTCTGGATATTCAGCTAATTTTTTAATTAATTCTAATTCCATTTCACTTGTAAGCGTTGTGAAATCAGTTTCACTATAATCACCAAATGCAATACCTGCTTCACGGACTTGGTTATAAATACTGTGAATACGGGCATGAGCATATTGGATATAATACACAGGATTATCATTGCTACGAGATTTTGCCAAGTTAATATCGAAATCAAGTTGACTATCTAGCGAACGCATCAAGAAGAAGTAACGAGATGCATCTACGCCAACCTCTTCAATCAATTCATCTAATGTAACGCTATCGCCGCTACGCTTAGATAATTTAACGAGTTGTCCATCGCGGAATAACGCTACCATTTGTAACAACAATACAGTCAATTTATCTGGGTCATAGCCAAAGGCTGCCATAGCCGCTTTTACACGACACACATAACCATGATGGTCAGCGCCCCAAATGTCGATCATTTCTTTAAAGCCACGATCATATTTATTGCGATGATATGCAATATCTGCTGCCAAATATGTAGGCACACCATTGTCACGGATGACTACGCGGTCTTTATCATCGCCATAATCAGTGGATTTCAACCACAAAGCGCCATTCTTTTCATACACCTTGCCAAGAGCTTTCAAAGCCTCTACGGAGTGATGAATTTCATCAGTTTCATGAACCGTACGTTCAGAGAACCAATTATCGAAAGTAACACGGAAATTGCTTAATGTTTCCTCTAAGCGAGCTAATTTTTCTTTTAAGCCCTCTTCTTTAAACAATGCTACACGATCAGCTTCGTTCATAGCATTTAATTTATCGAAGCCTTCGCGTTCTGCAATAGCTTTTGCAGTCTCGATAATATCAGGACCACGGTAGCCATTTTCAGGGAACACGAGAGCTCCTTCTGGAATATCGAATTCAGGCATGGAACCATCTTCGTTGCGCTTAGGTGGGAACACTAATGTAGCTCCTTGCAACTCTTGGAAACGGTATTCAATGGAGATAGCCATATTATCGATTTGGTTACCTGCATCATTGATGTAGTACTCGGATTGTACATTATAACCTGCTGCACGTAACAAGTTTACAAGTGCACTACCATACGCAGCACCACGACCATGACCGACATGTAACGGACCTGTTGGGTTCGCACTTACGTACTCTACTTGAATCGTATCGCGTGCACGCAATGGTTGCACACCGTATTGATCACCAGCATTCAAGATAGCTTTCAAGGTATCATACACCATATCGGATTTTAAGAAGAAGTTGATAAAACCTGCACCAGCTACTTCAGCACGTTCAAGCCAATCAAAATCCATATGACTAATTAATGTCTCTGCAATAGCACGAGGGTTTTGACGAGCCACACGAGCGGATTGCATAGCAATGTTCGTAGAAAAATCGCCGAATTCCTTTTGAGGTGGCACTTCTAGAACGATTTCTGGATATTCCCCAGCTGGCAAACCACCACTATTAATCGTTTCTTGTAATGCCTGTTCAATCCCCGATTTCAGGATTTCCTTCATGTCCATGCTCTGTATCCTCCCGCACGTCTATATCTAACTGATTATAAAATTGCCATTCACCTTCTATGGAAATATCATATCCGAGATGAACACGACCCGTTCCATTGTGAAAGTCTACTGTTAATTCATGTGTTTTTACGGCCATGTGAAGATCGCCTAATGGCGTTTCATATGTGGACTGGCGTTCCTCACCGCGAATGTATTGATGTCGCATATTCACAGCACCAGTACGCAAAAGAACAATGGAATCTTCGTAAATCTTGATGATCGTCTTAACCCCTTCAAGACCTGTTACGCTCGATTCTTCATAGCGAATATATTGGACTCCGTTCTTTTCATGTGAAGTACCTGGAGAAATTAATTCCACCACGGTATCCTGCCCATCTATGTCTCGTTGTACACTTTTTACGGATACTAGAACCCGCTTCATGTTTTTCTCCTCCATGGTCATAACATATCAATATATTATAGCACAAACAAGGGTCGTTTTGAATGTTTTGTACACTCTATTTCAATAGATTTATACGTTCAATTGCTCTATTCTCACCTGACGCAATAAGCTGTAATTTTTGGATCCTATTGAGTCGTTTAATAGCATATTCTCGCGACTGTGCCTCTTGTTTACTTTGAAAGCTTTCATAATAAACCAAATACACTGGTCTACGACATTTCGTATACTTAGCCCCACCTTTTATAACGCCATTATGAGCATCCAACCGTTTTTTTAAATCCGTTGTCCACCCGCAATACAAGCTTTCATCAGCACATCTCACAATATACGTGAAAAATTGTTCATGATTCATCTTATTTACTAGCATCATCCTTAATCGGCTCAATGGTAATCGAATTAATGATCACAGGATCAACAGGCTTATCATTTTTATCTGTTTTTACCTTACCAATTTTTTCGACCACATCCATACCTTGTACAACTATACCAAAAATGGTGTGTTTATTATCGAGATGAGGCGTAGGTCCCAAGGTAATAAAGAACTGAGAACCACCTGTATTCGGCCCACGATTTGCCATGGCAAGAATCCCCATTTTATTAAAATGAAGATCATTAGAAAATTCATCTGGAATCTCATAACCAGGGCCACCTGCACCTGTCCCTGTTGGGTCGCCACCTTGAATCATAAATCCATCGATAACGCGATGGAACGTAACGCCATTATAAAAGCCTTTTTTTACAAGGTAGTCAAAGTTTTTAACGGTAATAGGCGCTTTAGAGCCATACAAACGAATTTTAATTTGTCCATAATTTGTATCAAAAACAGCATATTCATCTGCAATTGGAGCATTTGTAAAATTAGGCATCTTATTAACCGTTTCAGCTTGTGCAACAGGTGTAATCGTTTTATCTGCACTATTATTGCCACACGCTGCGGTTACTACCATCATGCCCCCCAATAGAGCACAACCTAATATTCTTTTAACATTCATGATAATCCCTCACAAAATATAGAATTTCCCCAAATTATATATACATAGAAAAACCGCTCAACCCATGAGCGGCTCTTTATTAGTATATCATGTTTTCACTATGAATTTCTTTAAAATTCTATAAAAATTTATAATCTAAATGGTCTTATGCCAACGATTAATCAATCCATCCAAAATGCTTACATGCATTGTAAATACCATCCTTATCACAGTCAGTTGTAACATAATCGGCCTCTAATTTAAGCTCCGGACGAGCATTTCCCATGGCAATGTTTAACCACTCCGGTCTAAACATAGACAAATCATTATAGCCATCACCAAAAACGACAACTTGATTTGGCTTCATATTGAAATGTCCAATCATATTGCGAATCCCCAATGCTTTTTCCATAGGTTCATATAAAACGCACCCATCGCCATAGCGAATAAGCTTATGCGTCATATGCTCGATATCTTTTTCCTCTTCTTCTCCATCTTTGAAAAATACATAGATTTTATAGAAATCTTCTACACTGTGAAAGTCGAACTCTGGATCCACTACGGTTTTAAACACGTCCCAATCAGGATGCCATTCTAATATTTCTTTATACGGTGTAATGCGCCCCAATTTATTGCGGTCTGTTACAGCCCATGGAATATGCTTTGACTCAAGATATTCTAAATATTGAATACACATATCTCGATTCATGCCAATCATAGATACCAATTTCCCATCAATGGTTATACTATGACCTCCATCAGCAACTACATTTGTAATTCTAGCTTGCTCGGCAAAACGCATAGCATCAACTTGTATTCTACCTGTTGCAATCGATACTAAATGGCCACGCCGTTGCAATTCATCTATACAATACTGAGCACTATTGGGAATTTTTCCTTCAGGCCATACAGCCAATGTGTTATCAATATCAAAAAAGAAAAATTTTTGTTCCACAAGTCCTCCTATCTATCGCTATATACGAGTTCATATACAAACTATAAACTCTACCCGGTAAGCACTATTCATCTCGTCCACTCATTAATTGAAAGCGTTTTTGTTGTTTCACATCAGGATATTTATCTCGATCTACATCGCTACAAAACATGTCTAAGGGACGTACATACAAATCGCGGTCATCATATAATTTTTGATATACCACCAATTTTTCACCCGTTTCAGAATGTGTAGCCACATCTAACACGTAATAATACATACCTTTAAAATGACGATACAAACCACCTTTTACAATTTCGTTCATAACTACCTCGGCTTACTAAAACGATCTTTCATTTCTTATTAAACATTATACTAGGAAATACTATTTGAAAAAAGATTTTTATCACTATAAACAAAACACTCGCATCCCCCTTTTCTTTTACTGTAATCCTTCTAAGAAGGACTGAGCCAATAGAGTATAAAAGGAGAATGCGAGTAACATTCTACATTTATTTAGTTGTATCTGAAACCAAGCCCTTATGAATAAGACCTATGATAAAGCCAAGAATTGCAAAACTTACCCAGCCCATACCAATACCTTGGAACGGAATATATTGGGTAAACAAACCTTCGATGGCATCAGGTGCCCAACCAGCAGTTTCAAGACCGCTCATTAAGGCAGAAATCATGGTCAATCCAATAGTCCAACCATATACGCAACGACGACCGCCAAAAACAGTATCACTTAAGGCTAACAAGATAATAACAATCGTCAACGGATACAATAACATCAACACTGGAATAGCTGCACTAATGATTGTTTTCAATCCGAACAGCCCAAGTGCAAATGCAGCCACAGAGAATATGACAACATACATTTTATAGCTAATTTTGCTATATAGTTTGTGGAAATATGTACTACAAGAAGTAATAAGACCAATACTTGTACTCAAGCAAGCTAATAGAACGATGATAGCCAAAATAATTTGACCAGTTCCCCCAAAGAGGAAGTCCGCACTAGCTGTTAACACCGGTGCGCCTGTATCAAACAAGCCAAATCGCTCTACGCTTGTAGCGCCGATATTCGCAATGAATATATACACAATGCCGAGTAATGCTACCGCAATAGCACCAACCTCCATCACAGTTTTCGTAATAATATCGCGAGATGTAGCACCTGTAAGACGTACAAAATCGATGACGAGAATAGCAAACACCACAGAAGCCAATGCATCCATTGTATTATAGCCATCGAGGAAGCCTTGCAATACGGCTGTACCATTAGTCGCGTAAGCTGGTTGAGGCACCGCATATGCCCCAATCGGTGTAACAAAAGATTTGATAATCAATAATAAAATAACAAGCAATAATGCAGGTGTCAAAATATTGCCAATACGATTAACAAGCTTTTGAGGACTAATCGATAGCCACAAAGAAACGCCAAAGAATATAGCAAGGAACAGTGGTTGCATATCCAAAGTCATGCCTTGTAAAAATGGCTTGATCGCAATTTCATACGCAACGGTACCCGTTCTTGGTGTCGCAAACATAGGACCAATACTTAAATATAAGGCCACTGTATAAATAAGACCATATATAGGATGCGCACGACCTGCTAGTTCCTCAACGTCTTTACATCCGGAATAGCCCATGGCCATAACGCCAAGTAACGGTAATCCTACGCCAGTTAATACAAAACCAGCTAATGCCCATCCTACATTAGACCCTGCGTGTTGACCTAATGCGGCCGGGAAAATAAGATTTCCCGCACCAAAGAATAGGGCGAATAACATCATGCCTATAGCTAAATAGGCGCGCAGTGATAGATTTTCTTTTCCATCCATAAGGTTATCTCCCTTCGTACTACACTATCATATTAGATAACATTATATATGATATGGTAATCTGATTCAACAGCAAAATCGAATTATATCGAACTTTCATTACACCTTACGAATATTAACTTGTACGTCATAGAATGTACTCCCCCATGCTTCATCAGTCGGTCTAGATGCAGTTACAGCATTGATTCCTACCTTAGCGTCACTGGACTGAGATTGCCACCATACACCAAGGGTCACAAGTGTACCTCGTTGTACCGTATCATCTAGATATACTTTAATACGAACAGCCCCTCGATTATTATAAATTTCCACAGCATCACTATTATTAATGTTATATAATGCAGCATCATCTGGATGCATTCGTAGCTTCATCAATTCAGAATCATCAAATTCTAGTTCACAAAAACTAGAATCTAATATACGTATATCATTACCGATAATCAACCAGAATGGTTCATCATCACCATAAGGTTCTGTATAGGTAATCAACGGAATGGATTCTCGAGGATTTAAGATTTCGATTTTGCCTGACGGCGTTTTAAAATCCATCTTATAATTGTCTGGCAATGCTACTTCAACCAAGTCGCCACGTAAAATGGCATCTTGTTCGTCTTGTGAAAGTTTAGACGAATTGCGAACCATATGCTCAATTAGTTCTCGTTCTGTCATGGCAAAGAAAGGATCATCTAAACCCATATGCTGAGCAAGTTCAGAAATAACTTGCCAATTAGATTTCGATTCACCAACCGGAGAAATAGCTTGGTAACTGGCCGCAATTGTATAGTGTCCGTAAGAGTTAAAAATATCATCGGATTCAGCAGAGCTCGTGGCTGGTAAGATAATATCTGCATATGCACATGTATCTGTAAAGAAGCGTTCATGCACAACGGTAAATAAATCATCTCTCATAAGACCTTGTCTAACGAGATTTTGATTTGGTGCCGTTATAGCTGGATTTGATGAAAAGATATATAGACTATGAACGGGAACCCCGCCACTAGTATCCTCTAATCCATGCTCTAGAAGCGCTTTTGGATTTGTCAACAAATCCCCTAATAATATCATCGGCATCATCCGTTTAGACGGCGTTGGTGTATTAGGTTGTTGCATGAATGATTTATTAAAATATTGGCTACTACTAGAACTAGATAATAAGCCGCCACCTAAATGTTGCCATGCACCTACCACGGCAGGGAGTGCATTGATACACCGGCAACTCATTGCTCCATTACCATAGCGGGATACACCACTACCGAGACGGATAAATGGAGCCTTTGCTTTTGCATAGGCATGAGCTAGTTCTTCTATGATTTCAACCGGTACACCACATATAGAGGAAACATATTCTGGAGTAAATGTAGGCAATACAGCTCGTACTAGCTCATCATAACCTTGCACATATGCTTGAATAAATGTAGTATCCTCAAGACCATCCCGATGTATGATATGCATCATACCAAGTGCTAATGCACCATCAGAACCGGGTTTTACATACACATGATGTGTACCTTGATCATAAGTATATGTTTTATGGGTATCTATAATCCATACAAAAGCGCCGTTTCGTTTTGCCACATTCACATCGTGTAATATATGTACATCTGTAGCCGTCGCATTAAGGCTCCATAATATAATCAAATCACTATGTTGTGCTTCTTGTGGTTTGATAGCTACTGTGTCTCCATAAACAGACTTAAATGCTGCTTGTTTCGCAGGAGAACAAATCCCTCTGTCTTGACTAGTAGCGCCAATACAACGGAAGAAATAATCCGCTGCAGGACTATTTACAGCCCCCATGGTCCCCGCATAGGAATAACGAAGAATACTTTCACTACCATAGGTATTAATAGTATGGTTAAAATTTTCTACAATTCGCTCTAAGGCCTCGTCCCATGAAATGGGTGTAAATTGATCTGGACCAATACCTTTTTTACCAATTCGGCGTAATGGTGTCATCAAACGTTTAGGCGAATGAATAACACGCTCATAATGAGCCATCTTAGGACATAATGTCCCCCGTGTGAAAGCGTGCTCTTTATTACCGCGAACCTTTGTCACTTTATTCTCATCTACTATAAGTATAAGTCCACAAGCATCAGGACAATCATAGGGACATACACTTTTATATTCTTTCATATAAGCACCTCGCTTATCATCTTATTTATAGCAGTAATTTTATATGTATAATTATAGTATCATACATATACCACTATATCTGTAACAAAATTAACGAATATCGATATTTTTCAAACTTCGCATCAATGAATACATTGTATATCAATGCATATAGCAAAATCACTTATCAAAATAAGTGTATGACGTTATAACTTTTATTAATGTGTACCATGTAGATACACAATAAATATCGATACTTTTCAGTATTTATTTATAGTTTCTCCCCTACAATACAAACAGATAAGCAACGCATAAAAGTACCATTTTTTACGTTCAGGAATGTATCTATTACCAAAAGTCATGATTTATAATTTCAAGGTATTATCGATTATTTCAGTGCTTTTCGTTAACCTGTGTGATAAATTTCACGTAAGTTATGCAAATTATGTAATGCATTAAGTTATGTAAAACTATTCAATAACTCAACTTTGTGTGCTATACTGACATTGTCATTTGAGAGGATATAGAACTCACCGGACATCATATCACATTCATTGATATAACAGAGTGGAGTCAACTATATCAGGTCATATTTTCTGAAAAGAGGTTTTAACAATGGCAGACGCAAAAAACACTGTTCTTTTCCCTTATGAAACATTGAAAAAATTGAGCATGGATGCTTTCCAAAAATTCGGTTTCTCCGAAAAAGAAGCTGACATCATCCAAGACGTACTTTTGACTTCCGACTTATTCGGTATTCAAAGCCATGGTATGCAACGTATGGTTCGTTACCACAAAGGTATCACTAACGGCTTGATCAAAATCGACGCAAAACCTGAAATCGTAAAAGAAACTCCAATCTCCGCAGTTATCGACGGTCATGACGGCATGGGCCAATTGTTGGGTCACAAAGCTATGGAAATGGCTATCGAAAAAGCTAAAAAATCCGGTGTTGGTATCGTATCCGTACGTAACTCCAACCACTATGGTATCGCTGGTTACTATGCTAAAATGGCATCCGACCAAGGCTTAATCGGTTTCTCTTGTACAAACTCCGAAGCAATCATGGTTCCTGTATATGCTCGTAAAGCTATGCTTGGTTCCAACCCTATCGCTTGGACTGTACCAGCTGATCCTGTTGACTTCTTCTTCGATTGCTCCACTACAGTAGTAACTCGTGGTAAACTTGAAATGTACAACAAAATGGGCAAAGCTACTCCAGATGGCTGGGCTGTTAACAAAGACGGCGTTCCTTCCACTGATGCAGCTGAAGTATTGGGCAACATTTCTCGTCATGAAGGCGGCGGTATCCTTCCTTTAGGTGGTGCTACAGAAGTTCTTGGCGGCCACAAAGGTTATGGTAACGGCATGATTGCTGAATTATTCTCCTCCATCCTTTCCCAAGGTGGTACTTCCAATAAATGTATGGTTGGCGGCAAATCCAATATCTGCCACGGCTTCATGGCTATCAACCCTGAATTCTTCGGTGACCCAGCTGAAATCAAAAAACACTTCTCTCAATTCTTACAAGAATTACGTGAAGCTCCTAAAGCTCAAGGTCAAGACCGCATCTATACTCATGGCGAAAAAGAACATGAATCTGTTGCTAAAGTTAAAGCTGAAGGCATCCCTGTACTTAACGGTACAATGCTTGAAGTTCAAGATCTTTGCAATGAATTAGGTTTAGACTTCAAATCCTACTTCGGCGATTATGTACCAGAAGCTCCTGCTACAATGTTCAAAGGTAACTACTAATATCTAATTAGTGTTGGCCCTAACACGGACATGTAGTTAGTACAGAGGGGGACATAAACACTGTTTATGTCCCCTCTCTTATATTTTTTTAACCTCATAAACTATGAGGTTAAAAAATTTTAAGAGATATATCACTTTTTCTGATAAGTATATCTGTTATTTTATTGTAATCTTTTATTATTACTGAACTTTTACAACTCAATCCAATAGCGAATTACTCATCAATTAAATTGATTATTGCTACATCGTCCTGTTAAGCATATATTTTTATTTTTCTTGAAAGGATGATTTTAGAAATGAGTGCTCTCACCGTTCTATTAGCGCTATCTCCAATCATTTGGTTGATTGTAGCGTTATCCATCTTGAAATTACCTGCATGGCAAGCAACAAGTGTTGCTGCAATCGGTTCTTTCATCATCGCTATTACAGCATTCCAATCCGACCCATTTATTATGGTCACTGGTGCCCTTGAAGGTGCCGCATTGGCAATTTGGCCTATCCTATTAGTTATTACAGCAGCTATCTTCGTTTACAACTTGGTAGTACATACGAAAGCTATGGAAACTATTAAAACCATGCTTTCCTCTGTAACATCTGATACTCGTGTACTTGCATTATTACTTGCATGGGGCTTCGGTGCTTTCATGGAAGGTATGGCTGGCTTTGGTACTGCCGTTGCAATTCCAGCTGCTATGATGGTTGCCGTAGGTTTTGACCCACTAAAATCTATCATCGCATGTCTCGTTGCAAACTCCGTACCAACAACATTCGGCTCCATTGGTATCCCAACAACTACATTGGCTTCCTTAACAAGCCTTGATCCAAGCCATTTAGGTACATTCATTTCCGTACAATTATTCTTGCTTAACCTTATCGCTCCTTTCTTCGTAGTTATGATTATCGGTGGCGGTATCAAAGCGTTAAAAGGCGTATTCCTTGTAACATTACTTTCTGGTTTAGCATTAGCTATTCCTGAAACTGTAATCAATGCTGTAATGGGTCCTGAATTATCCGTAATTTCTGCATCCATCGTAATCATGGCAGTGATCATCGGTTGTGCAAAAATTATGCCTCCTAATGATCCTCAATACGCAGTTAAACAAACTGGCGAAGTTCCTAAAGTTTCTGGTGGCGAAGGCCTTGTGGCTGCAATGCCATTCATCTTAATCTTCGTATTATTATTATTAACCTCTAAATTGTTCCCAGCAATCAATGGTCCTCTTGCATCCATTAAAACATCTGTACCTATTTACCAAGGTGCTGGTGCAAAACCTTACACATTCGTATGGATTGCAACTCCTGGTATCATGATTTTCATCGCTGGTATCGTTGGTGGTTTCATCCAAAAAGCAAAAGCTGGTGAAATCTTCGGTACATTGGGTTCCACAGTTAAAAACTTGAAATTCACATACCTTACAATCATCACAGTTGTTATGACTGCTAAATTGATGACATACTCTGGTATGACTGCAGACATCGCTAAAGCAATGGTTGCAGGTACAGGTTCCTTGTATCCTCTATTCGCTCCTATCGTAGGTGCATTGGGTGCGTTCTTAACAGGTTCCGGTACAAACTCCAACGTATTGTTTGGACCACTTCAAATCGCTGCAGCTCAAGGTTTAAATCCTACAAACTTCGAAGATCTTGGCTTCTGGTTAGCAGCTGTTAACTCCGGTGCAGCTGGTATCGGCAAAATGTTGTCCCCACAATCCATTGCAATTTCTATTGGTGCCGTAGGTCCTGCTTTGAAAGCATACTTAGAAAACCACAAAGAAATCAATGCAGAAGAAGCTCACAACTTAGAACATGAAATCGAAGCAAGTGTTATCATGAACAGCGCGTTCAAATACTTCATCATCTTCATCATCATGCATGGTTGTATCTCCTTCTTCGGTCAACATTTCATCCATGAAATTCACCACATCTTCTTCTAAGAATTGGTAATATAAAAGAACAGCTCATTCGTGAGCTGTTCTTTTTATTTCAAATACTAATAAGCAATACCCTTGTTACTCATACATAAACCTATAGCTTTTTCTTATTAATCATGTTACAATACCCTTGTTAAATAGATAAAATTAAATGCAGTCTGCGAAGTGCGATTCGCAGACTTTTATTTTTCCCTTTTTTAATATAGGAGATTTTATGGAGTCTACAAAGAAAATATCTTTATTCATTGTCGTATTTCTAGGACTTCTTACGGCCATCACACCACTTGGTACTGATTTATATCTACCAGCATTACCAATCATGCCTCATGAACTTAATACAAATGCGTCCCTCATTCAGATGACAATTGGTATTATGACTTTTGGTATCGCTATCGGTCAATTGATTGGCGGTCCGCTTAGTGACTCATTGGGGCGAAAAAAACCACTCATCATTGGCAATATCCTCTGTGTAATCGCTAGTATACTCTGTGCTATTGCGCCCAATATTGAGATTTTACTAGTTGCACGATTTTTACAAGGTTTAACAGGTTCTATCGGAGTTGTTATTGCTAAGGCCATCTCCCGGGATTTTGCATCTGGTAAGGAATTAATGCGACTCATGTCTCTACTCATGCTCGTCAACGGATTAGCTCCTGTTATTGCACCGCTTATAGGTGGTCAGCTTTTATTATTTTCTACATGGCGCTTTATTTTTATTGTCCTCGCCGTTTTCTCTGCACTGTTACTTATGGGCTCTTTCATTTTTACTGAAAGCCTACCATCAGAAAAGCGTATTTCCGGTGGTATAGCAACAGCATTTAAAAACTACGGTGCTCTACTAAAAGATAATTCTTTCTTAGGCCAGACTCTAGTTCAGCTATTCGCCTTTGGTGGTTTCTTTGCCTATATTTCGGGTTCATCCTTTGTATATCAAAATATATTCAATTTATCTGCACAAGAGTTTAGTTATATGTTCGGGATTAATAGTTGCGGTATTATCCTCGCTAGCGTAATCAGTGCCAAAGTAAGTAATGTTGTAAAAATAAAAACCATTTTACATACCAGTCTATTGCAATTAACGATTGGTTCTATCCTATTCCTTTGTGCAATGTATTTTAATTGGTCCTTTATTATAACTAGTGTCATTCTGTTCTTTACAGTTTGTACCGTATCTGTATTTGGATCAACAGGGTTCTCTATGGCAATGGCGAAATATGGACATAAAGCAGGTAGCGCCTCTGCTATTTTAGGATTTGCAGGCATGTTTTCAGCCGGGTTCGTATCGCCATTAGTTGGTATTGGTGGAAGTCATACTGGTATCCCTATGGGGATTGTTATGGTTGTATGTGCTGTATTAGCATTAGTATGCTTCTATACAATGATTAAAGAAGATTCATCAATTTCATAAAAAAGCGTCCCTCATATGTCCCCTCTTTACTGGTTGTTCAGTAAAGAGGGGACATATCACTAGGGACGCTTTTTTTATATTCAGTAATTATATAATTGATTATTACATTATCATTCAAACATTGTTGCTAACAACAATTTCAATCGATTTGCTTGGTTTACCGCACTTGAACCTGGATCATAGTCGATGGCTGCAATGCGCACATCAGGATATGCTTCGGATAATGTTTTTACCATGCCTTTACCACTAACGTGGTTAGGTAAGCAGCCAAATGGTTGCAAGCAAACTACTTGTTTCGCACCTTTTTCGATAAGATCAATCATATCACCTGTAAGGAACCAACCTTCACCGCATTGATTACCAAGGTCAATATAATGAGCCGCTTCTTTTGAAACCTTCGTCATCCGTTGCAATGGATCAAAATGCTTAGATGCTGCAACGGCTTTTGCATATGGCAAACGGTATAATTCTAACGCTTCGCGAGCCAAGGATCCAAAGAATCCGGAAAGCCATGTACCATCTAAGTGTTTAGCACGATATGTACTATCCATAGCACAGTACAAGAAAAAGTCTAGTAGACCAGAGGTTACAACCTCGCCACCTTCCTTCTCTATAAGTTCATTAATATGGTTGTTCGCACTTGGATGGAATTTAACGTAGATTTCACCTACCACGCCAACACGAGGTTTCGGCTTAGATTTATCGACTGGTAAATTGTCAAAGTCTTCAATGATGTTCTTAATATATTTACTATATTGGAATATATTAGCTTTTGTAATACGTTCCCGTAATTTTTTAACCCAATAATCGCACAATGCATCTGCAGATCCTGGATTAATTTCATAAGGGCGCGTAGCCAATACACATTGCATCAACGCATCGCCGTATACTACGGCTTGAATCATGCGATGTAAGAAGGATTTAGTCAATTTAAAGCCTGGTTGACGTTCCATATCACTCGCATTAAGTGACAAGATTGGAACTTGTTTCATACCTGCATCGATGAGGGCTTTACGCAAATAACCAATATAGTTGGTAGCACGACAACCGCCACCGGTTTGAGAGATAATAACAGCTGTCTTATTAACATCATATTTACCAGACAATAAGGCGCTCATCAATTGGCCTACAACGATGATAGCAGGATAACATGCATCATTATTGATATATTTTAGACCTATCTCTACATCTTCACGCGTAGGTGCTGGTAACATGTCAAAGTCATAACCTTCAGACTTAAGCACTGGCTCCAATAGTTGGAAATGAAGAGGTGACATTTGAGGCACCAAAATCTTATAGGTCTTACGCATTTCTTCAGTAAAGACAACGCGTTCATAATCATATGCTGGTGTATCATCAACAACGGTCTCTATAGGAGCTTCTGGATTATGGTGTTTACGCATACTCCGTTCCATTACGGATTGCAAGGAACGTAAGCGAATAGTGACAGCGCCTAAGTTTGTACCTTCATCAATTTTAAGCAATGTATGAATCTTATGCTTTGCAGATAAGATATCCTTTACTTGATCTGCCACAATGGAATCAAGACCACAACCGAAGGAGTTCAACTCAACAATTTGGAACCCTTCTGTACGACTTACGAATTCAGCTGCATGATATAGACGACTATGGTATGACCATTGGTCTACAACGCGAAGATGTTTAATATCCTTACCTAATGGTGCTACACCATCTTCGGTAAGAACCGCCATACCAAGAGAGGTAATGAGCTCAGGGATACCATGATTAATACCGGAGTCTAAGTGATATGGACGACCTGCCAATACGATGGTAGGCACTTGTTCTGCTACGAGACGAGATACAGTTTTCTTTGTCATCTCGCGATAGTCAGCCTTACATTTTTCTTGTTCGGCCCAAGCAGTCTCAACGGCATTAGAAATTTCAGATTTAGAGAATGGCAAATCTTTTAAGGCTTTCACCAAAGCAGGCACCAATGATTTCTTATCTGCTAGTGGTAAGAATGGCGCATAAAATGGCGTTTTTCCCATCACATCTTGCATATTGTTTCGAATCAATTCTGGGTAAGAAATAACCATAGGACAATGGTAATTATTGTCGCGGCTAAATTCCTTTGGACCATGTTGAATACATGGGTACCAGATTAAATCAACTTGGGCTTGGGCAAGATCACGAATATGACCATGAACAGCCTTAGCAGGATAACACGCTGTATCGGAAGGAATCGTATCAATTGCTTTATTATATTGATCCTTCGTCGTATAATCTGACAATACCACTTCGCAGCCTAATTGATTGAAGAATGTAAACCAGAACGGAAAATCTTCGTACATATTGAGGACGCGAGGAATACCAATACGCAATTTACCTTCAAACTCAGGAATATTTTTCTTGAGGAAGTAATCAAAATAACGGCGTAATTTTACGTCTACCATATTTGGAACAGGCTTATGTTTCTCTTGAATCATATCACCGGCACCACGGTCGCAACGATTACCCGTTACATAGGTACGGCCATCGGAGAATGCATTGATGGTAAGCATACAATTATTAGAGCACAATCCGCAATTACGCATGGATGTAGACACTTGCAAGGATTTCAAACCGTCACTATCAAGCAATGTGCTATGTTGATTTTGTAACTCTTCTGCCGCTTCAGAAGCGAGCAATGCCATACCATAAGCCCCCATCAAGCCGGATACATCAGGGCGAATTACTTCGACGCCCATTAATTTTTCAAAGGCACGAAGCACCGCTTCATTATAAAATGTACCGCCTTGTACGACGATGTGGTCACCTAATTCCTTAGGATCTTTTACCTTAAGCACCTTATACAATGCATTCTTGATAACAGAATATGCAAGGCCAGCGGCGATATCCGGTACAGTAGCCCCTTCTTTTTGCGCCTGTTTTACCTTGGAATTCATAAATACGGTACAGCGAGACCCCAAGTCGATTGGCATAGGTGCCAATAAACCTTCCTTGGCAAATTGCTCAATCGGCAAACGCAAGGATGTAGCAAAGGTATCAATAAAGGAACCACAACCAGAGGAGCAGGCTTCATTCAATACTATGTCTTCAATGTATCCATCGCGTACCTTTGTACATTTCATATCTTGACCGCCAATATCCAAGATGAAGGATACATCAGGGCAGAAGAATTGAGCAGCACGATAATGGGCAATTGTTTCTACTTCCCCAATATCGATACCAAGAGCTCGTTTCAAGAAGGCTTCGCCATATCCAGTTACACCAGAATGAGCGATGTAAGCCCCTTTTGGCAATAAGCTATAGATTTTCTCTATTAGTTCTTGGGATTTTTCTAATGGTTTACCATGATTTGGGCCATAGTGAGAGAAGATGATTTCATTCTTGCTATTGATCAAGACGACTTTCAACGTCGTAGAACCCGCATCGATACCGAGGTAACATGGACCTTCAGCATCTTTAATATCACCCTTCGGTGTTACCGCCTTAGCATGACGTGCACGGAATTCTTCTAATTCCGCTTCATTTCTAAATAGCGGATCCACACGATCGGTTGCTTCCATTGGTACACCAATAAGCGCACCGATTTCCTTCGTCAATTCACCTACTGTAATATCACGACATTCATCATTCATGAGAGCTGCGCCTAGGGCAATAAACAACTCACCATTTTCAGGGATGATACGATGTGCTTCATCGAGTTCTAAGGTGTCACAGAAGCATTGACGTAATTCGGATAAGAATGTCAATGGACCACCGAGGAAGGCTACATTCCCTTCAATTTTATGACCACATGCAAGGCCTGCAATCGTTTGGTTAACGATGGCTTGAAATACGGACTTTGCAATATTTTCATGAGATGCGCCTTGATTTAGCAATGCTTGTACGTCTGTTTTCGCAAATACACCACAACGAGCGGCAATTGGGTAAATAGTATCCGCATTCATCGCCAATTGATTAAGGCCGGATGCATCCGTTTGCAATAATGTTGCCATTTGATCTATGAAAGCACCTGTACCACCGGCACAAGAACCATTCATGCGATGTTCTGCAGTACGACCTAGATACGTAACCTTAGCATCTTCACCACCAAGTTCGATAATAACATCAGTTTGTGGGTACAACGCTTTTATCGCCTTTGTTTCGGCAATTACTTCTTGTACAAAAGGTATACGCACCTTATCAGCCATCGCCATACCGCCAGAACCTGTAATTGCTACATGTACTTTTGCTTCTTCATAGCCCACTTGAGCCTCTTGTAGCAATGTATGAACAGTATCCAAAATATTGGCGTAATGTCGGATATATTTTTTATACAAATAATTATCTTGTTCGTCCAACAAAACGACCTTGACCGTTGTAGAGCCAACATCGATCCCCATACGTAAGGATTTTTGCATATATACCTCTCTTGAAAAAATGAAGAATTAGTACGCTCGCACCATTTTTCTTCATACATTTAAGTAAAAGTTAAATAATAAAGCTTTTAACTACACATCTAAAAAATTAAATATTAAATATATTATACAACAAACAGAGATTAATTCTAGGTTTTTCCATATTCCAATGTGGTATATAGAACATGACTATTCCTAATAAAATATATATAACTCTATATGTCGTGTATTTTTTATTATACCACTCCCACGTGAAAAGTTTTGTGTGCAAAGATACATTAACTGCGTAAAACTTACAAAAAAGAGACCTTAATAACTATTAAAGCCTCTTTTTAAGTATCCATTAATACTAGTCTTATATTGTGTTTTATAAAACATTTCTATATAACTTAATTAAATCATTTCGATTAGCTGGATATGGATTAAATCGATAACACATATCCTCTAATGCTCTATCGGCCATTAGATTTAATTTCTCCTCAGCTGTGGCCTTATCTATGCCGAAATCAGTAAGTGTCATTGGACACTCTAAAGTGCGTTGCAATTTAATAATTGCTTCTAAAAAAGCACCTAATTTCTTTTCTTCTGAAGATTCATACGATGCAAAGCCCAATTTAGCAGACAAATCTGCATACTTTTTCGCTACTTCAGGGTTATGAGAACAGTTAAAGGCAATTACATAAGGTAAAAGCATGCTATTAGCAAGGCCATGAGGCACATGAAACTGTCCTCCCAACTGATGAGCCATAGCATGAACAATACCTAATCCAGCCTTATTAAAAGAAAGTCCTGCAAGGCATGATGCTTCGTGCATAGACATGCGGTCTTGATCTGTAGCTGTTGTTTTATGACATTTTGGTAAGTATTCAAAAACAAGTTCAATTGCCTGTTGAGCTAAAGCATCGGTAAAGTTATTTGCTGCCGTTGCCACATAAGCTTCAAGTGCATGAACTAATACATCCATGCCACTATAAGCAGTAACACCTGGTGGAGATGTTTTTACAAATAATGGCGTTAATAATGCTTCATCAGGTAGTACTGCATCGTCCACAAGAGGATATTTTATCTTAGTTTCGCTGTCCGTAAGAACCGCAAAAGATGTAACCTCTGAGCCAGTCCCACTAGTGGTAGGAATAGCAATGAAAGATTTAATATTCATATGCTTTAACTTACGTCCAAAATAGGCTATACCTTTACTCATATCAATACAAGAGCCCCCACCTATGGCGATAATTATAGAAGGTTTAATACCTTGCATATATTCAATCCCCTTAGCGACATGCGAGATTGGAGGATCTGGTACAACATCAGTATAAATGCTGACCTCATTTTTATTATCCATTAACCCCATTACATAAGTAAGGCTTGGAGAATCTTTTAAAAATGGATCACATATGATAAGGATGGATTCATTATTAAATTCTGTAAGACGATTCAACGAATCTGATCCTGCATAAATTTGAGTTGGAAAAGTCCATTTATCCACATGCTCACCACCTATCGAATATTAAATCCTGTCGTTAAGCAACATCTACGACGTCGTGCAAAGCATCGAGCAGATGTAGTCGATTCCCCAGTAGGTGTAGCGATTGTAAAGGTTGTCGTACCTTCACCACTAAATCCAAGGCCCGCATAGGATGGACCATTTTTAACAAAAATAGATGTTTTCATTTTACGCGCCATTCGATTAAGGCGTTCCATATTTAAGGAATGCATTGTTGCCGTATGATGTAAGCCTGCTTCTAACATCAAGCATACTTCGAGGCCTTCATCAAAGCTGTCTACTGTCACAACAGGGAGAATAGGCATCAACATTTCAATAACTGCAAATGGATGGTCTTTAGGAGTACGTATAATAATCAATCGTGGATCACCATTATATGGGATACGTGCCGCATCAAGTATAACGCTAGCATTCTTACCAACAAACTTTTTATTTGGTGTCCCATTCGGTAATACAGTTAAGTCTACCAAACGTTGAATATCTTGTTGATTTTCAACGAGTACACAGCCTACTCTCACCATTTCTTGAACCAACTGTGGCTCAATTTGACGCATTGCAACGACACTCTTTTCGGCAATACATAAAATATTATTATCAAGGCTAGCACCGAGAACAATATCTTGAGCTGCCTTTTTTATATCTGCGGTTTCATCTACAAAAGCTGGTGGATTACCAGCACCTGCACCAATCACCTTTTTGCCACTTTGTAGTGCTTGTTTTACTACACCAGGGCCACCAGTAACAACCAATAAGCTTACATCTGGATGTACCATCATCTCTTGAGCAGACTCAATAGATGGTTCACTAAGTGTAACGATAAGGTTTTCAATGCCAATCGATTTAGAAATTATTTGGTTAAGTTCACTAACTAACAATCGACTGAGATGCTTAGCACCAGGATGCACACTAAAAAATACTGCATTCCCTGCTGCTAGCATACCAATTGTATTACATATTAAAGTTTCTGCTGGATTAGTACTTGGGGTAATAGCACCAATAACACCGTAAGCAGATAATTCATACAATGTCATACCATTATCACCAGTTTCACACTCTGTAACAAGATCTTCTACTCCAGGTGTTTTATCTAGAGTAAGATTCAATTTCAGTACTTTATCCGCAACACGACCCATACCTGTTTCTTCAACAGTTTTTAAAGCCAACTCTTGTACTCGTGGACGCATAGCAGCACGAATATCTGCTATTACCTTCTCACGAGTTGCCAAAGTGCAATCTTCAAAGCGTTCTTGTGCTACTTTTGCTGCTTGAATTGCTTCATCAACTGTATCAAATACACCTGGTTCAACTTGCCCTCTAGATGCTTGTTTGATATGTTGTGATGAAGCTGTTTCTTGCTTTTTCCCCTCTAATACATCTATAACCATGGAGCGAATCATTTCTTTCAACTGTATATTATTTTCCATCATGAACCTCCATATAGGTTGCATGGCTGATGCAATGACCATCTCAACTTACAGTGTACACAATCAAAGATACATTCATGATGTGACACAATAACTAGGTTTAACTCTGGCACCAGCTATTTCCTATACAATTATTTTTCAAAACTATCAATAATACCCACAATAGCACAATCTACTGCGGTGCCTTTATCATCTTCGAAAATATGCCGTGCCGATGAGCCTCGAGTTAGAAGCACATATTCACCTTCACCAGCACATACTGTATCGACGGCGATTTCTATGCGCCCCGTCAACTCTTGTTCTCCATCGAGAATATCTACCATCATCAGTTTCATTCCCTTTAGAGATTCATGCTTTTGAGTAGATACGATACTACCCACTACTTTACCGACTTGCATACTTCTCGTTCCCTTCAATTATTGTGATACCTAAGCGCTCAATTTCATCACGAGCAGCCATGGTGAACCGTTGTCCCCTATATATGACGATAATAGAATGACTTTCACAAGATTTTACAAAAGAGGCCGTAATCCATGCTTGATGACTGGCGCATATAGGACGGCCAACTTTATCTAAAAATCTGATAGGCCAATCTAGAATGACTGATGGATTCAACAACGAGGTTACAGGAACTGCTAGGCGTATTGTCACCTCACAGTCATACGCTAATGCACGGTGCAGGCAAACTACCCAAGGCACCAATGTATCGCTTATTAACTCTCGTATATGACCATAATCTATACCAGTAAAAGAAATGAGTTGATTCTGCAACAATATATGTTCATCATAGCTATTACACTCTGTGACTATAAACGTAGCAGTGGATGTCATGCGCTTTTCTAGGCGTTCTAGCACCAGTTTAACTAATGCATCCATATTAATGCTCACTTCCCATGGCAATTCCTAAGGGCGTTACAAACTCTGGATATAATGGCTTATCTACGGGTAATCCTATATATTGACTGAAAGTTTTTGTAAACTCCTCAAAATTAGAAGCACCACCTACAACAACAATGGGAGTCCCCTTTTCATAGCCACCCTCTTGTAACGCACGCTTAGAAATAGCTGCCATTTTTTCTACAACAGGCCGTATGGTTGCATATACATCGCGTTTATTAGCTTCATTGCGCTTATAGGCCTCCGCTTCCGGGATTGAAATCCCATAGGCCCCACTAATAACAAGATTCATATGGGTACCTCCTGTAGGCTCATCTACGGTATATACAACTCGGCCATCTTTTAAAATGCTTATGCCCGTAGTACCACCACCGACGTCGATAACAGCGCCATCGGTAATGCCTAGCACATTAGCAGCAGCGGTAGGTTCGTCTAGAATGCAAGTTACTTCAAAACCGGCACTTTCAAGAACATGACCTACTACATCTTTATTCTTGCCTATCGTTCCAGGTGGAACAGCTGCTGCGGCATATACAAGTTCTGTTCCTAAGGCTGCTTCTGCCTTAGCCTTTAACGCTCGAGTAATCGTAACAGCTCCCACATAGTCAACTACAAGGCCGTCTCGAATGGACTCATTATATTCAAAGGCACCATATATAGGTTTACCTTTATCATTTACTACGGATAGGACAATAGATGATGTACCAAGGTCAATGCCTACGCGCAAATTCTTTTGATTATGAGAGCTCACTTTTTTAGACTCTACAAGATCAGAGAACTCTTGCAAGGTATTATTTGCCTTTTTCAAACCTTTCATCATATCACCTACTTTACTGTACAATTCTCGCCATCACTGTACCTTGTACATTGGCAGCATTTGCCTCATCTGTATCAATATGGAGTTCTAGGACAAAACCGGGCACGGCCCGAACGATAACATCACCAAATACAGTGGTGCGTTCTGGCGTTTGAAGCTCAACATTAACGTTATCGCCATCGTTTACATTAAGCCGTTTTGCATCATCAGGCGACATATGAATATGTCGTTTTGCAGCGATACAAATAGGTTTCGTGATTTCACCATTTTCAGTACATAGAGTAATCTCTACGGCTGATTCTAAATGACCAGATAACACTATAGGAGGTTTTATACCTAATGTACGAGCATCTGTCAAAGAAACCTCCACTTGTGACTGTTTTCTAAGCGGACCTAATACGCGGACATTTTGAATGACCCCTTTAAGCCCCACTAAAGTAACTGTTTGTTCTGATGCAAACTCTCCAGTTTGTTTTAAGTCACTTTTCTTAGTAATAGCCTGATTAGGAAATAATATATCCCAGTCCTCCTGACATAGATGAACATGTCTATTGCTTACACCTACGGGAATGGATGATTCGAACATGGCTTCGATCACTTCTCGTACGATAGCACGAATCTTTTCCCGATCCATAAACTATTATCCTTTCTTAGGTAAGATTAATTCTACGTCACTATGAGGACGTGGAATTACATGAGTAGATACTACTTCGCCTACTTTTTGTGCTGCTGCACAACCTGCATCAACAGCCGCTTTTACAGCACCTACATCACCGCGGACCATGACAGTTACAAGACCGGAACCAATTTTTTCGGTACCTTCTAATGTAACGTTAGCTGCTTTTACCATTGCGTCAGCCGCTTCAATTGCGCCTACTAAACCTTTTGTTTCTACCATGCCTAATGCGTTATTCATGATAATCTCCTTTATTTTTTACTACTTTATTTCTTTTTAGTTTTTTTCTTTGGTGTTGTTTTTTTAGTCTCTGTTGACTTAGAACTTTTCGGTTCTACAATTGTAGATACAATTTCGTCTAACACCTCAACAACCTTTTCATCTAATACAGGTTTCTCTTCCACAGAAGTAATAACGTCTGTTTTTACTGATTCATTATCCACAGAATTCTCAGCTAATTTTGTATCATCAGATACATTATCTAACTTATCTGTAAAGTCATCATTAAAGGATTCCACCAAACCTTCTGCAGGTCTTGGAATTACTTTATGAGCTACATAAAGATTCATATCTTTTGTAATAGCTACACCAGTCTGAACAGCTGCCTCAACAGCTCCCACATCACCAACAACCTTTACGGTCATCCAACCAAGACCTCTTGCCTTTTCTATGCCTATAAGCCGTACATTTGCAGCTTTAACCATTGCATCTGATGCGGTGATAGCCCCCAGTAAGCCTGCTACTTCTAGTAACCCTAGTGAATCTTTCACCATAACACCTCCCATTAACTAACTTTCTAGATGATTCGCTTTTAAGATTCATATTATGAAAATATCATTCATTACAACGTGGCAATTATATTAAACCAATATAAAAGATTGAATATCTAGATTATATAGGAACAACCTGTGTTCTTAGGTACGTTTCCCATAGTTTCAAGCAATGCTAGGCCTACATCACGCGCTGCTTTTACAGCCTGTTTAACAGCCCCTGAATCACCACTGATTTGTAAAATAACTTCATTACTCATAGCTGAGCTAGATGGTGAACGATAGCCTACCACATCTACATTAGCTGACTTAACTGCTGTATCCGCCATAACTACACCGATAGCTGCTGGCGCACCAACGATTAATCCAAAAGCTTTACCCTCTGGTGTACCAAAGGCAGTAACTAATGCTTCTCCTGCACGAGCTGTATATTGAATTTCTACATGACCAGCTTCATTCATATATACTTCACCAAAGGTGCGTTCTAATTCACGTAATGCGACCTCCACAGAACGCCTTACATCAGATACATCATCGCCACCAAATATGATAAGGGAACCAGCTCCGGCACCGCCTTTCATATCACGAGCGAACTCAATACTAACAATCTCTGTATTCGTTGCTTTTACAGCTTCATCAGCAGCCATAATTTGTGGTCCTGCACCTGTTCGTGAACCCAAGATACCTATGGATCGATATGACTTAGTGAGCTTCATAGCTTCCAATACTTGACTATCTACATTGGCAATTACGAGACCAATTGTATCGCCAGTTGTAGTGCTACCTACGTGTTCAGTAATCATAGAAGTTTGTAGTTGTGAGACGGTAGGTAATTTTATAGTCGCTGAGTCACATGCACCAGGCACGTTATTTGCTGTATTAGTTGTAATATCACCCAAGTCAGCATCATCTATACGCATCAACACGCGTTTTAAAATCTCATCTACCATACTTTTAGTATCGGCCATAATTATTCACCCTTTGTTGGTAAAATACCTTCTACATCTTTATGTGGTCTTGGAATTACATGAGTAGAGATAACAATGCCTACGCGCTCTGCAGCAGCTGCACCTGCGTCTACAGCCGCTTTTACAGCACCTACATCACCACGAACCATAACAGTAACAAGACCAGAACCAATTTTTTCATTGCCTACTAATTCTACATTAGCTGCTTTAAGCATTGCATCAGCTGCTTCAATTGCGCCTACTAGGCCCTTAGTTTCCACCATACCTAATGCTTCTTGTGTCATCTGTTTTCTCTCCTTTTACAAAATATAAAACAAAGGTTACAAATTTTATTTTTCTAATAGTTCCACCATGGTACCTATATTCATAAAGGCAAAGTGTGCTGTTTTAAGTAGTTGTACCATTAGTACAGCACCAGTTCCTTCTCCTAATGCCATTTGTCCATGGATTGGAACTTCATCAAGACGAATATTTGCATAAGCCAATGCTGCGGCCATCCCTACCTCGCGAGAATAATGAGATGGAATGCCGTATAATGGAGCTTCTCCATTCATTTGAGTAGCACAAGCCATTGCAACTGCTGTAATATATCCATCGATTACAAATGGAATATGTAGGTCTGTACAAGCTACCATAGCGCCTGTAATAGCGGCTATATCAAAGCCACCTACGCGACTAATTACTTCTTTTGGACTATTTAAGTGCCCCTTATGATGAGATAGTGCAGTCCGCACAAACTCACGTTTTTGATTCATGTACGCTTCGTCCTCAGGACCGGATCCAGGACCTACGGTTATCCGTGGGTCTAGCTTTGTAAGACCACTTAAGACAGCTGCTGACGTAGTCGTGTTACCAACACCCATTTCTCCGAAGGAAAATAGATTAATTCCCGATTCTGCATAGTAGACAACGCGGTTATATCCCGCTTGGTATGCTAGGTCAAATTCTTCATCACTCATAGCAGCACCATCTAATATATTCTTCGTGCCTTGAGCTACCTTTCGATTGACCCCAATACCTCGGGGGCAAGCAATGCCTACATCTACCACTTCGTAAGGAATATGGTTAAAAATACAATAATTAGCAACTGCACTTTTACCATCAATCATATTCTGAGATTGTTTACGGGTAATCTCATAGTTATAACCGATTAAACCATCTACAGAAATACCATTATCTGCAGAAAAGATAATATGCTGAGCATGAATCTCAGGTTTCATATCCTGCCAAGCAAGACACATTTTTTTGAAATATCGTTCCCATAGACCCAAGCTTTTTGGAATGATCGCCTTATTTAAAATAAATTGATTAACTTGTTCTTCAAAACCTTTGTCCATGGAAAAACCTTCTTTCAACTAACCGTATATGTAGTTACATAATTGTTTTAACGACTCTTCGTCGTGAACTGATATTTCGAAAATCTTAGTAGCTCCCGCTAATTTGAGATTGCGTCGAGGCGCCTCTATATCTTTACCCGTATCCACCTTTGATACAACACCTATAACCTCGCGGTTTAAGGAGTTCCCAAAACTTGGTGGGAATATGGTTGTTTCATCACCTGCAGGAATCATGAAAATCACTAAATCCGCATCATAGGCGTGCAAGATAATGCCTCGATAATAATTAGGATTTTCCATGTATTCTCCAGGGGTATCGATGAAGTTTCCCACGCGCGTTATCGCTTGTGTCTTATGATACGTAGCTGAGCCATGTGTAATCGTATCTGCTAATGTAGTCTTTCCACAACCGCTACGTCCTACTAGAAGGATACGCTTTTCTTTCTTTTCAGTGCTCATAATTATCCTTTCATTAGGATCTTGTTAAATCTGTTGGGAAAAATCCTAATATGCGTTGCAATCCTTCAATTACACTACGCAATGCAGATTCAACAGCAGATACATCACCAGTTATAAGAAGTGCCCCCGAAAATCTATCGATGAAACCAATTTCGATATCACCAGATTTACTCGCAATATCGGCTGCAATAATGGTCCCTTCGCCAGGTGTTATGGTAAGAATTCCAATGGCATTACGCCCTTTTTCCTCTAGCCCCATTTTCCTAAATAAATCAGGCTTAGGATTGGCAATAACATGTGCTATCGTAACCTGCTTTCCGGGTACAAATTCTTGTATGATGCGCTGTTTTGCATCAATTACCTCTTGAAAGGCCATATAATTTCCTCCTAATTCAATATGTATTCTTTAAACTATACCGACACACCATAGTTCGTCCTTGTTTTATATACTCTAGCTATAATTAAGGCGCCACTAATTGGAAGAATAATACTGCCAAACCTGCCCCAATCAACGGACCAATAAATGGTACCCATGCATATTGCCAGTTCGCAGTTCCCTTATTAGGAATCGGTAGTAAGAAATATGCTAAGCGTGGGCCAAAATCGCGCGCTGGATTTAAGGCATATCCTGTTGTTGCACCAAAGGACATACCAACAGATGCTACCAAGATACCGATGACCATAGGTGCTAAACCATCAGCCATTTTACCTAAACAGAGAATAGCTAACATAAACATAAACGTTGCTATAATTTCAGATATCAAATTGAAAGGTTTATTATCAATAGCTGGACCTGTTGCAAAAATTCCTACACAGTTACCTTCGTCAGGACCGGTTACTTTAAAGTGTGGATAATAGAATAGTGCAGCAATGGCAGCACCTGTAAAACCACCAGCAATTTGAGCAATAGACATTGGAACCACTTGATCCCAAGGAAATATACCCGCCACAGCAAGGGCAAAGGTAACAGCTGGGTTCAAATGGCCGGGACCACCAAGTGTAATCCCAACATACACACCAAAGGCTACGGCAAAAGCCCATCCAAAAATAATATTTAACCAGTTAGTACCAAAAGCACTTACTATTGTTTTCTTTAACAGAATTGATGCATTTGTACCATTACCAAATGCAATTAAAACGGCTGTACCAACAAATTCACTAATATACATTTGTGTTACGTCCATTGTTTTCACCTCATTAAATTAACAAAGATTGTAATGCGTGAGATGCAATGTCCATATCCTGTGCCACGGTACCACCGCTAATGCCAAGTCCTCCAACAATCTTTCCATTCATGATGATTGGATATCCTCCACCAAAGGTGCAGATTTTACGGTTTACCATGGATTCTATATTAAATAGGTCACCATCAGGCTGTGCGCTTGGATGTATTTCATGAGTTGCTGATTTAAGCGCCACTGCGGTATACGCTTTTGCCTGTGCGATGTCGTTACTAATGAGCAATGCATCTGACATACGTTGGAAATACATTAATATACCATTTGCATCTACTATAGATACAACGATAGGTACATCTATGGACTGAGCGTAGTCCATTGCTGTTTGTGAAAGCTTCGTCATAATATGCTCTAACTCTGTTCCAGTTGTCATATCATAAACGCCATTTTCAGTAGTATGCTCTATATTACCTACGCATTGATTGGTTTCTATCAGTATTTCCGCAGGACTAGTTGCTACACGTTCTGAAACGCGTTCTACAATTGTTTCTACAAATTGTACATAGTCTTCCATGCGAGCCATGATATACAGAGCATCAGATAGTCGATTAATAAATTTACGAACCTCATCGCGAATTGGTTCTACAGATCCTAAGCTAATAAGCAACCGTTCACCGCGACGACAGATTGTGCGCGCCACATGTAGCTCTGCAGCAGATAGATAATTTCCGCTTAATATAAAGCTATGTTGCTGCGGCAATCTCTTTGTATAGTCATCAATCATGTGTTCCAATTCGCTTATATCTTGTTGTGAAATCAAATTGCTGCTTTCACTAAGATTTTCTACATGAGGCGTTGCTACCTCCGCACATAAGCGGAAGAGCTGATGTTGTAATGTGTGAAGCACATGCTTATTGTCTGGTGAGACGACCAATTTCTCACATACACTAACCTGTGCATTTAATTCATCAAAGGTTCCATATGTGTCCACACGAAGTGAATTTTTAGGTACCCGTGTCCCATCAAATAAGGCCGTTGTACCTGCATCACCGGTTTTCGTATAAATAGCCATATGCACCACCTCTCAAGTTAGTTATATTTAAAAGGCCACTTCCAATCGTTCATCAGAAACGAAAGGGTTTCCTTTTACAAGACGAGCTGCATTGACACCTAAGGTGCGTAAGCTATCTGGATATTGACTGTAATCACTAAGTCGGTAGATAAATTGATGCGCTGGTATATTTTTATAGGTCAATACAATAGCTTGTTCATCAACGCCTATGCCTACGGACAAAGCTGAATTACGAGATGCTAAATCAGCCAATGCCATATGCGTACCACAATGGGATTCAATGACAACAGGTAGACCTTCCTCTTCAATACCATATAGAACGGGTTTTAGTACATCCTCACTGATATGCTCTGTAGCATACAGCAATATGGTTGGCTTACTGACGATACTTTGATCCATCATAGGCCTCCCTTCTGTGCATAGGATAATACCAATCCTGTTGCTACCGCATTTCGTGCTCCTTCAACGCCTCGAATATTACCTCGACCTGCTACTAATGCATATTGTGAAAGTGCATCGGTTACGAGTTGAGGAATTTCAAAGTCTAATGCAGAACCACCAACGATAACAACAAATGGTATATCTCGCACATTATGAGTAGGACTAACAGATGCCAAGGCACGGAGAGAATTTGTTACAAACACCCGCTTCTTTGCCGTTTGACGGACGCGCTTAATCGTTTCTAAGGGGATATCTCGCTCTACAGGAACGAGCCCATCAGGAGTGACAATAACAACACGACCAAACAATGCTGCAGAAAGTGGTTCATTAAAGAACTGCACCGTTCCATCTTCGTGACGAATATGATATACACTAAGCACTTGAGCCAATGGATCTCGTTTGATGGCTTCTGCAATATGCATGTCCTCTAAACCAAGTTCGGAGTTGATTAACATGGTTACCATATTTCCTGCCCCTGCAAGATGAATGGCCTTAATTTTCCCTTCTTGGTTGATGATAGATGCATCAGTAGAACCCGCTCCTAAATCGAGTATAGCCATTGGTTTGGCTGTCCCTGGTGTAGTCAAAGCGCCTAAAATAGCTGATTCAGCCTCTTCACCGCCGATTTCAACAGGTACGCCTAACTCTTTTTCTACCTGCTTTGCGATAATTTCCATTTGTAAATGATCTGACTTAACCATAGAGGCAATGCCTACAGCCTGTTCCATAGAGAACTCACCTGCAAGCCCACCTTTCACATTAATAGGAACAGCCACATCTACAGCTAGTAAATCTTGAATATATACGTCTTTTGGTGATTTATTTGTCAATTGCGCCATTGTAAGGCGAACCTTTTCAAGCATGCCACCTACATTCGTCCCTGGTTCACCACTGATATCCTCAATTGGATGGACAGATTCAAGGGTTTCCATGATTCTTTCCGCCCCTGCAGATATATCAACGGATACAGTTCTGTCATTTCCCATAACAATGATGGAACCTGCCGGTATTACCCGTTCTTTAACGTCCCCTGCCGGTGTTTTAATGACTACAGCAGAACGGTTCCCGATGAGGGCTCTAGCAATGGGTACAATATTCTTTGTTTCCTCTGGTGAAAGTTCAAATACAGTGGCAATCCCATAAGGATTTGATAATTGTGATACCACTTGTCCCGGTTCTACAACTTCTACAGCAGAAAGCATACCCATTGGAATTTTATCGATATATGCAACCTCATCTACGATAGGAATTTTATTATCCAATCGATTGTTGACGAGCACCCCATCATCGGCTTGAAGGATAGCAGCTCGAATATCATACCCTCGTTGACAGTATGCATTGATAAGCTTTGCTATAACCTCAAAATCAATAATCTTTGGAGCTACCACGATGTATGGCTGACCTTGCGGCTTGTCGATAAGTTGTTCAATAGGAACCGTATAGCCTACCCCAAGGCCTAAACCACCTGGTGTTTTAGGATTGTGACCAATCATAGTCGATTCTGTAATAATCGTTTCAGTAATCGTTTCCATAGCCACATCACCAATAACTGGTGTAGCCTCATTAATGCGAACTAAGTCAATATCTCGCAGTGTAAGATTAGCAGACTTGATTAGCGATTTAAGAGCATCCATGAGACCTATGATATTTTCTCGTGTTCCCTTAATACCAGTCGTACTAGCAATAGCAGAGGATAAAAACTTTACTTCCCCATTGCTATGAATTTCGGCCAAGGCCGCTTCTGTTGTAGAGTTTCCGATATCGATGCCAACAATTCGTTTCATAATGACATCTCCTATAGATTAATTATCACCTTTCAGTTTTTTACGTCGTTCATAATTCTCTGCAGCTTCTCGCACAAAATTTGCACAAATTGGAGCCCCTAGGCCATCGAGTTCGCTTGCAATATCTAACAATTCTTGTTTAGAAGAACGATATGGGCGAAGTGCATTATACATCTCAAGTAAGCGTTTATCGCTGACTTTAGTCATTTCTGCGGCACGTGAGAAATTGAGTTCAATTTGATCTCGGCCCCCTGCCTTAGCGATTTGACCCTGAGCTTTCAAAATGGATGGAGAAATTTTCAAATCATCCATTGTGATGTGTCCTGCCATTACGTTATCCATCGTAATATGGCTCAAATCACGACCTTGTCCAAGATCAATCCACTCTGGGTGTTTTTTTGCAATTGGATAATCTTCTACTGTAACATCTCTATCTACAGTAGCTGTTGTATATGGGGCAGTGGAATGTGTTACATTACTTTTTGCCCCTTCTAATTCGGAAACGATTTGACGAATTAAGGTTTCTAATTCATTAGCCATAGTAAACCTCCTTATACAGTGACACGGACTTCATCAGCTGGCTTACCTTTAACTACATGCTTAGTTTCTTTAATATGAAGCAATGCAGATAATGCTTGATATTTTGGTCTAGCCATTTGATCATTCAAGGTTGGTACTGGTGTTGGGGATTCACCTTTAGCATATTTAGCAGCATTTTTACCGATAGCGCGGTATGTTTCAGCTGTTAATAGCGGTGCCTGAGGGAATAATTCCAAGTTAGAAAGTGGTTGTAAATCCCGTTGGTGAATCAAGGTTGTACCTTTAGATTGAATACCGATACATACACCGGAACCAGAAATAGAATCACCTTCAACAGCTACAGCCGCTACGTCAGAGGACCGATATACACGGATTACACGAGCTTTTAAACCTTCTTCTTCGATACCAGCTACTAATTGGCGAATTACTTCTTGATGCGGTACACCAACGATGGTTTGTCGTTGACTGCGGCCAAAAGCAGGGCCTACAGCGATGACTACTTCATCAGCACTTGTACCAGGTTGTGCAGGTCCACCAGTTTGGAGCCAGCTATCATCACCAGTTGGTTCTTCATGTCTAGGAGCCGCACTTGGTGCTGTGCTTTCACCAACACTAGCCTTGAATTGTGGTGCCTCATGAACACCACCCATTTCTTGTAAAACGTCTAGGATAATAGAACGTAATACATCTCTGTTAATTTCAGCCATCATGACACCTCCTTATATATCCCGTGGATCAATGGCGTTTGGAATATCTTTAATACGTTCCCAATCTTCACCTTCCACACGATACCCTGTGCCAACACCTTGATAGTCATTTCTATTGTTAATCGCGGAGATAACATTGAAATCACGGTCAAAGATGGCCGATGTTTGTAAGTAATCGCCGGAGATTTTTTGTTTTAATAAGTTCAAAATACTTTGTGCTACATCTTGATGACCTTCTTTAGCTAAGCCTTTTACGAAGTCAACACCTGTAACACCGCGATTCAACAAGTCTTGAGCCGCTTTAATATCTGCAACCTTGTCCCGAGGAGGCATATCTTTAGAACCATTCGCATAGGTAGCAGCCTCTACCTCTTGATCTGTAATTGGAGGTAAGCCTAAGGCTTTGAACAAAGCTTGTAATGCACGCGCCGCTTTATTACGTACTGCTACGACTTCTTCTTCGCGAGCAGGAATAAGACCACCATTTACCTTGAGGTCGCGTTGAATAACTGTCCAGTCATCATAGTCCTCTGCATCCCAGTTGGAACCAGCGAACATGTTGTCATAGTTTGGTGTAGAACTATAACCAGAGCAGATGAAGTCAGTACCAGGTGCAAATTGCATCAATGTACGAGCTGTTCTACGCAAGTCGGAGTGACTGAATGTTTGGTCATTACTAGATGCACATTCAAGGTCGAGCATAGCTGCTACAAGGTTTTCTGCTAATACAGCACGGATACCAGAAGGTACGGCTGCTGGAATACCGATACAGCTTACAGAACCATTTTGGATACCTTGTACGCCAGCGCCTTTTGTGATGTATAGGCAACGGATTTCAAGGTACAACATAGATTTACCTTCTGCTTGGCCCATTTGTACTTCAGAACCTGTACCAGAAGTAAAGCGCATTTTAAGGCCCCGAGATGCATAAGCAGATGCGAGGAAGCCTTTAGACCAAGGTGTATCATCACCATCAGTAAATACATCTTCTGTACCATATACAGAAATAGTTTCTGCATAAGCTGTGAAGCCACGCATACCAAGTTCCAATTCTGTTGCTTCTTCCAAGGAGCATTGAGTCAATACGCCTGGTCGACCACATTGAGAACCTACAAGTAAGCTGATCGCATTAAGTGGTGCATAACGAGCAACTGCAACTGTTGTTTCTTCTTCTGCGAACCCACGAAGCGCACCTTCTGCAGCATCCGCTGCGATTTGTACTGGGTTGTCGTTTACGTTCGTTACATGGGCTTGGTTAGCCATTGTACGACGAGCACGCATTTTTTGCATACATTGCATCATTTCAACAACGTTCATGCAAGAAACAACTTCCAGCATTTTCGCTGGGGTAATAGATTTACAAATCTTAACGATTTCTTCACGAGGCACTGATGGTGTAAGCATCATATTAGCAATCTCTTTTGAGTCCATTGCCATCGCTTGTTGAGCACCATCGAGAACGATACCGTAGTTCGCAATAAATGTATCGATAAGATCAAAATCTTCACGGCGTTTACCATCGAGTTCAACGATGCGACCGCCTTCGATTTTGAGGCTAGGCTTTGGATCTTGAGGAGATTCCATGGCTATAAAACCTTCCTCTACCCATTCCTTTACATAACCATCCTGATTAACAGGACGTTGACTTAAGACTTCGAAACGTTTTGATTTCATAGGGCATACCATCCTTTCAGATTAGATATAGGAAGGGGCTCCGTTCACTGGTTCGTCACCCATAGTACCGAGCAATTGTTTACCTACTTCACGAGCAGAAATAACCGCTTGTCGCACAGCCCCAGAATCGCCAGAAATCTGTAAAATTACTTCATTAGAATTACTTGTACCTGCAGAAGGTGATGCATAACCAATTACATCAACGTTTGCAGATTTAACAGCTACATCGGCCATCACTACACCAATCGCTGCTGGAGCACCTACGATAAGGCCAAAGGCTTTACCTTCAGGAGCGCCAAATGCTGCATTTACCGCGTGGCTAGCACGTGCTGTATATTGAAGCTCAATATGACCAGCATCGTTTGCGTATACGTCGCCAAAGGTGCGTTCCACTTCAGCCAATGCCACTTCAATAGCTCGTTTTACATCGGATACATCATCACCACCAAAGATGATTAATGAACCATGGCCTGCGCCACCTTTAGTATCACGTGGTAATTCGATGCTAACGATTTCTGTATTTGTTGCTTTTACTGCTTCGTCAGCTGCCATAATGTGTGGACCTGCACCAGTACGCGCACCTAAAATACCGATGGAACGATATTTTTTCTTTAATTTCATCGCATCTAATACTTGTTGATCAACATTAGCAATTACGAGACCTATAGTATCACCTGTTTTGCTAGTACCCACAAATTCGGTTAATCCACATGTAGTCGCCATAATACCCTCCTTATGTGTAACGTAAGGTAACTTCAGTATTTACTCAAATATATAAACGACTAAAGTTCCCATATCCATAAATTTATAGAGATGCTTTATTGTTCATTATTCATTGGGCTCAATCCTTTCTAAATTTATGAAATAATATGGATATCTATATCTTTATTATAGAAACTTTCAAATATAACTTTTTTATGAATATTTGTAAAATATGATTTTTCTATTATCAAAATACTAAAATTTTGTTATACTCCTACATATAAAGGTGAATACGTAAGAGTAATTACCTCTAATTATATGTATATGAATTTTATTTAATATGTCACTTTTCTCTTTTTAGGTTTAGAGCCAGCATATTAGATAGAGAGCAAGTAGAGCTATTAAATTGGTGTGTATTCTAGACCTCTTAACACATTTGTGATTGGAGACTCCAATATGATTTGTACCACAACAGATACAAAACTTATTAACGAAATCATGCGTGATTTCACAAATATAACAAAAATTGCGGCAATTTTTGTAAATAATCGTGGAAAAGTGTTATCTCAGGAGTATAACTTTTCTCCATTTTGCAAAGTTGTTAGGCGCAATTCAACCTATGCCAAACGTTGTAATCAATGCGACTTATATGGCGGACTAGATGCTACAAAAGAACTATCTTCCTGCCCATACCGTTGTCATATGGGACTCATAGATTTTTCTGTGCCGATTATGAAAGATGGTGCCATCTTAGGCTTCATCATGGCAGGACAAACAAAAACAGAAGATACAACTATTAAGCCAATTTTACCGACCCAAACAGACTGGCACCATGACACTAAACTTCGTGCCTTGTATCTAGCATTACCCACTCTGACTGCTGAACAAATTTACAGTGCTACAAAGGTGTTGCGGATCTTAGTAGAGCATTATTTTCCATTTAACGATGTCATAGCCGAAGAAATGCCTTATGAACAATTGCCAGACTTCGTAGAAACTGAACGACCTATTAATCGTCCAGAGATTCGAAAAGCTATGCTATACATAGAAAAAAACCTGAGCAAACGTGTATCTCTAAGGAGAATTTCAGAACATATTCATTTAAGCGAGTCCTACTTCTCTAAAATTTTCAAAGATGACACAGGGCTCTCAGTAGTGCAATACATAACACTACTACGCATACAAGAAGCAAAGAAATTGCTAGCCTACTCACAATTAACGATTAATCAAATAAGTAAAACACTTGGATATAATCGGACTAGTTATTTCTGCAAAATATTTAAAATGGCTACCAATGAAACGCCCCATTCATACAGAAAAAAATATGCCAAACCCATTGATGTTTAATAAAATAAAGGCTTTTTCTTGAGAAATATACAAAAATAGCTATTAGTTGATTTGATACACAATCATCTAATAGCTATTTTTAGTAATAAGAGATTATATTATAACAGTCACTTTACATATAGAGTTAGAGTTATATCTAAATATATCGAACTTTCTTTTTGTTTATAAATAATTTTACTCTATAATGTTATAATAGCTATTAATGAGTTATATATTTCATTAACTGTAATTGATTTATCCATTAGTATGGATCATGTAGGAGACCTATGGAACTGACAGATATTCAAATTCCTAGCGACTTGCGCGACTGCTCTATATCAGAGCTCGAGGTCATCGCACAACATATACGAAACTTAATCATCCATAGAACATCACACATTGGCGGTCACATCGGTTCATCCTTAGGAGCCACTGACATTATTGTTGCCTTGCATCATGTGTTCGGCCTTGATGATTCTCAATTTATATTTGATATTTCCCATCAAAGTTATGCTCATAAGATTTTAACAGGCCGTCACGAAGGCTTTAAGGATAAGGACAAATTTCACACCGTATCCGGTTATAGTAATCCTGATGAAAGCACCTACGACGCATTTCACCTAGGCCATGCTTCTACAAGCCTCAGTTTAGCTTGTGGACTCATGATTGGACGCGATTTACAGCATAAGACGCATCCAATTATTACTTTAATCGGCGACGGAGCGCTCTCTGGTGGCGAAGCTTATGAAGCATTGAATCATTTAGCTACAATGGCCTCTCAATGTTTGATCATCATCAACGACAACGATCAATCTATTGCGGAAAATCACGGCGGTTTGTATAGCCATCTTCAACGATTGCGCGAAACTAATGGTGAAAGCCCTAATAATATCTTTAAAGCTCTAGGCTTTTCGTATCGTTACGTCGACGATGGCAATTCGTTGCCAACCGTAATCAAGGCTCTAACAGAATGTAAAGCAGAGACAACACCGATAGTACTCCACATCCATACGACAAAGGGTTACGGTTACGACAAGGCTATTACCAATCCTGAAAGCTTTCACAATCCATCTGGATTTGATATTGACACAGGGGAAACAAAAAAACGCTATACCAATAGCTATGAATCTATCGTTGCAAAACAACTCATCGATACACTAGAGCAAAATAAAGCTGCATGTATCGTTACAGCTGCTACACCTGGCGGATTCTGCTTAACGAAGGATATACGTGAAAAACTAGGTAACCAATATATCGACGTAGGCATTGCAGAAGAGCACGCCACAACATTACTTGCCGGCATCGCCCATAATGGTGGCACGCCGATTTTACCGATTTACAGTACATTTTTACAACGTGCTTACGACCAAGTCATTAATGACCTATGTATTAACAATAGCAGTGCACTGATCCTTGTATATCGTGCATCCATTTATGGTAACAAGGACATGACACACCTTGGATTCAACGATATTACCATGCTCGGCAACATGCCAAACCTCATGTACCTATCCCCTACAACAGTAGAAGAATTAGAATCGGCCATTCATTATGGCTTGGAGCAGCACAATCACCCTATCGCCATACGCATTCCTGTAGGGATACCGATTCATGACACCAATCAATCCAATACAACAGATAGTCCCGTCACATCGTATGGCATAACCCAATCCGGTAATACGATTGCCATCATAGGTGTCGGTAATTTCTACCATAAAGCTATCGAACTTGGCCACGCAATACAAGACACAATGCAAATTTCTCCGACCATTATAAAACCGCTTTGCATTTCTAGTTTGGACACCGGCACATTAAATCAATTAACAAAGGATCACCAAATCGTCATTACCCTAGAAGATGGTGAGCTGGAAGGTGGCTATGGTCAAAAGATTGCTAGCTATTATGGAAAAACATCCATGAAAGTCTTAAACTATGGTATTTCCAAACAATTCTACGACCGATACAAACCGGAAGATGTATTACATCAAAATCATTTGGATATAGCTCAAATTTTAAATGATATACGAACCATACAATATTAATTCAATACAGATATGACAAAACGCTCAGTTTAAAACTGAGCGTTTCTTGTATATATTCTATAATTTCATTATATCTGCAAACGTGCCTACGTTGACGAACATATGATGCGTAGTTCTAAGCATTTGTACCATTAAAATAGCCCCCGTCCCCTCGCCCATAGCCATTTGAGCTTGAATAGGAACCATATCTCGGGTAAGGCCAACCTCCGCCAACGCTATATCCATACCTCGTTCTCTTGAATGATGGGATGGTAATGCATAGTCCTCAACTTGTGGATTTATATGCGTAGCACAAGCTGCCGCTACGGCCGTAATAAAACCATCAATGACAAATGGAACACGATGCTCTGTACAGGCTATCATGGCACCGGTAATGGCCGCAATATCAAATCCTCCTACACGAGCTATTATGGTATGAACCCTATCAATTTCATTTGACACATCCAAATAATCCTGATGAAAGTCTAATACTTGTCGCACAAAATCAATCTTACGCTTCATCAAATCCGGCTTATCAGGCCATGATCCAAAACCGACTGTTTCCTCTGGAGTAGCCTTCGTCAATGCAGATAAGACACAGGCAGATGTCGTAGTATTCCCTAGCCCCATTTCTCCAAAAGAAAACAAATTAATTTTTTGTGCTACGTAATATTCTACCCGTTCATACCCAGCTTGAAAGGCAGCATTAAACTCTTCGGATGTCATAGCTGGACCATGCAAGATATTCTTTGTGCCTTTTGCAACCTTACAATCAACACCAATACCATCCTCTGAGGCAATCCCTACATCGACAACCTCATAAGGAATAGTATTGAATTTACAAAATAGTGTAGCAGCTGTATTCCCAAGCACCATATTTCGAGACTGCTTCTGTGTTACTTCATAGTTATAACCTACATAGCCTTCCATATTGCACCCATTATCGGCGGAAAATATGATGTGCTGCGGTCTGATTTCACTGTCAATACAGCCCCAAGCAGTACAGATTCTACGAAAATAAGTTTCCCACAGTCCTAGACCACCAGGAATAAGGCATTTAGGTTGGAGGAATTTATTCAATTCTTTATCAAATGAAGCTATTTCATTATCTTTCATTTTTAATCGTATTACCTTGTCCATATAAATCTAGGAAATTTTTAAGTACCCTACCTGTTAATCCCCATATTGTATATTGTTTATAGGGATAAAAATAAACCGAGTAATTTTGACGAATCTTCCAGTCTATTTGATATCCTTCTAATAGGTGGAATGGAAAGTCTCGCAACGGTTTTGTACCAATATCCAAATGACCTACAGTAGGTTCCATTTCAAGTAAATACGACAATGGCACCGTAAAAATTTCTCCTACTTCGTCTGGGTTTGGATTAAACTCAGATGTATGTAAACGTACGGCCACTGCATGTAGTTTCACGCCAATGGCAGAGACTAAACAATCTAGAGGTCCCAGTACTTCAATTTGACTTGTATCGATTCCTAGTTCTTCCGAGCATTCACGAATGGCCGCATCAGCTCCTGTTTTATCAGTGCTTTCACAATGTCCACCAGGAAAGCTAATTTCACCAGGCTGTCTACGTAAGGTCTGACTACGCACAGTAAATAGGACATGATCCTCACCATCAACTTCAACTAATGGCACTGCCACCGCAGCCGTTATAACATCAATATCTGTGGCCACTTGTGGATCTCGTCCATTTAAGTATGCGCTCAATTGTCTATCCATAGTCATCCCCCTTTTCTTCATTATACCAATAATCGTTTTCCAGAAAACAGTAGAAATAGCACAATATTATATTTTTTTATTTGAAAGCAAAATAGGTTGCCTCACATATAAGAGGCAACCTATTTATATATTATGCTTTTGTAAAGTACAATCTACGCACCTTGGAATTGAGGCATATCATCATGAGAGTCAGGATCGTCTAATGTACCTTTCAAATCATTATCAACCATGGCACATACAGATGCATCGGACCAAACGTTTTCGGCCGTTTCAATCATGTCGATAATCGTATAGATTGGCAAGATAATACCAAGTAAACCGATTGGCGCGCCAATGGAGCTCATCAAGGATAATGTTAAGAAATAGCAACCCATTGGAACCCCTGCATTACCGATGGCTGCAAGAACAGCGATGAAGAGCCAAGCTACCATAGTACCAGCTGTTAGTTCAATGCCTGCATTTTGCATTACAAACAAGGATGTAACAAGAATGAAAGCTGCGCAACCATTCATGTTAATTGTTGTACAAATTGGCAATACGAAACGCGCTACAGAAGGATGTGCTTTCAAATTGTCTTCTGCAGATGCTAATGTTACAGGCAATGTAGCAGCTGAGGATTTTGTAAACAATGCAACAGCTACAGCTGGAGACATTTTGCGGAATACATCGATAGGGTTTAAGCCACGGAACAACAAGAACAATGGAATTACAATAAAGAATTGAATCAAGTTACCGCCGATTACAACAGCTGTATATTTACCTAATGCACCAACGATGACACCCGCTTCGATTTGTGCAGATAATTGGCCTGCAAAAGCAAGGATACCGATTGGTAAAACGTAGAGTAAACCTCTAATCAATGTGAATAGTAATTCTTGTAAACCGAATAACACCTTCAATACTGCTTCGCGGCCTTCTGTACGAGGCATGAAAGCAAACGCTAAGCCAACAGAAGCAGAAATGAACATAACGGACAATACGTTACCTTCTAAATACGGTTTCAAGATATTGTTAGGAATAACAGATAAGAAATGGTCGTAATATGTTACGTGACCTAATTTTTCAGGTACTTGCGCTGCACCGGCACCGATTACATCAAGTGGTAAGTTGCCTGGCGCAATCCAAAGGAATAAAGCAAGTCCAACGGCAGCCGCACAAATTGTTGTTAACAATGTATAAGTAACTGCATGACCAAAGATACGTCCTGTATCCTTCTTAGCACCCAACATGGATAATGTGGTAATAACTGCTAGTGACACAGTAGGTATTGCGATAAATTGAAATAAATGTGTAAACACTGCAGCAATGAAATTAAATAAGTCATTAAGAACAGGAATATGTTGCCATCCTAAGATAGCACCAATGATAAGTGCACCCATCCATAAAATAAATTGACGTAATTTGCCTTGACCACGACTTTTCAAGGTAATCTCTTGCGCTAAGGCATCAACATTTTTGTTATTTGGGTCTGCCATAAAAACACCTCTCTACTAATAAAACTACTAGAGACTAATAAAGAAACCCCAGCCCTAGGGGCTGGGATAATTAATCACATCCGAGTCTCTTTGTAAAACCCATTATAAAGATATGTTTTAAATATGTCAATTACAATATGTGAATATATTGTAATATGTTCAAATATTATTCCTACTTTTATATAGATGCTCTAGTAAAATCTAGTGCCAAAAGTCTATATCCATAGTAATCATACGGGTTCGCTCTGGATTAAACATAAAATAAATGACTCTGGGCTGATCCTGATCAAAATTATGGTAAACAACATATACCACGTATTTCTCTGCTGACATCCGAGTACTATAATAATAATCTGAGTCAGGATCATCACCAACACTCTGTGTACCATTAATTAACCATGGAAATAATTTCCAGTTTTGTCGTCGAATGGTAATAACCTTATAGTAATCGTCCACATCACTAAATAATACACTTCTATCTTTCGGCTGCTTGAACTCACGAAGCAACTTAACTGTAGTATCTTTTTCCCTACCATTTATAAACGAATACCAAGCATTAGATTTAACAGATTCCTCATACTGTGAAATCGTAGCCTTATCACCATCTAATACTAAACAGCTTTGATTTCCACCTATTCCAATTACTTCTGCAGAAGAAATCACTTTCAAACTCTCCGGTAAAGACTTAGGTGTTTGTAATGGAGTCGGAATATACCCCGCCTTAGATGAGGGCCATGTAGAGTGCCATCGTTGTGTATCATAATGGGATATCCCCACAGCAGAAAATACTAAAGTAACAGCTAATGTAGGAAGCATACATAGAAAAAAGATTACATAAAAATATGTTAAAAATCTTTTTCGTATAGCTGCCTCACTATCAAGCACTCCACACTTTTCAAGCAATAAGACAATCGTAGCTATTAATAAAATCAGATAGTATAACCCAGAGTATGAGATATAATCCGATAATAAAAATGTTAATATCCATAGAATTATAAAAAACCATATGCTCTTTCTATAAGGCGCACCTAAAAATAATTCCTTTAGATACATTACACACTGTCGCATTTACTCTCTCCACAACCAAATTTATCCAAGGCCTTATTGGCCTACTTAGACTGATAAAATATAGCTCGTGTTCCATCATTACTAATTAAAAGTTCCACAAAATGAGGCCTTTTTGTATTACCATCATCAACAAATACATATAGTCTATGATCCTGAGTAGAATTATATGTATCCTTAACTACTGTTTTTGTTTCTTTTCGAGGTGCAAAGCGCAACCACTCTATAAAATTCCTTTTTGATAAATTTAGAGGTTCTTCCTCGATACTATCTATAACGTAATAACTATCAGGATGAGATATAAAACGCTTTACCTCCCCACTTTCTAAATCTAGTAACCTATAATATCTATCAATCTTAGCCATATAGGATGCATGTTGTTTTGCAATTGCCTCATATTGCGCAATTACTTTAGGATTCCCTTCTAACACTACATAACGATAAGGATACGCAGTGGCCCAGGCCACATCCGTTCGTACCATAGATACCTTATCAATACCTTCCGGAAGCTGTTCAGGAGATTTTAGTCCCTCTGGTAATTCACGATTGTTAGGCCAACCCCTTTTCCAATCAGTTGTACTATACTCAAAATCCTCAATTTGATCGAAGCTTGTATTAATATCATATTTAAGCCAATCCGCAACAAGTCCAGCTAAACACAAATTAAATATAATAAATACGCAGCAAATCAATTTAACATGTGTTTTTTCAGATAAAGCATGTTTCTTAAACCACTCATATTGTAGTAATAAACTCAATACTATTGCTATGCCAAATACAATATATGTTATAGGTGCTATATTAAATAGCATTGCTACTATAAACAATATAATTATATATGCAGTTAATAAGCCATAAAATATGCGAACCAAAACTCTCTCCCTATACTACTATTACTAAAACATTTTCTTATACAACACTTCTATATCTTCACGGCTTATTTTAGCTACTGTATTAGCTATATTGCCTGTAGCTACAACATATACATTATCCACGAGCCATGGAATGTCTTTTTTCTTAAATCCTAATTTTGTAAGGTTTGTAGTAAGGTCTAGGTCATGTACGATTAGACGTAATGCTTCCCCCAGCTCAGAACCATCACCATGGTTAAATATACGTGCCAATGCATTAAATTTTTCAGGGTTAGCGCTCCATGTGTATTCCACTACAACAGGTTCAATAACTGCAAGACCAACACCATGGGTAATATCTTTAAGGCCACTAGCAGGGTGTTCCATACCATGACCAAGTGTGACGCCTGCTGTATTGATAACCATACCGCCAATAGTGCTAGCCAATGTAACGGACTCCCATGCTTTCGTTAATTGTTTTTCATTAAGTATAGGTTCTTGATCATTAGCAATCGCTTTCACATGTTTATATAGGGGTACAAGATATTGTGCTAGTAATGTTACTGCATAATGAGCTAGTGCATCGGTGAAAGGTTGCGCAGTTTTAGATGTGTACGCCTCGATATTGTGACACAATGCATCGAAACCAACAGATGCCAACACATGAGGAGGCATAGTCCCCATTACAGCAGGGTCTACGATAGATACCTTAGGCACGATGGCATTACAACGCAAAGATTTCTTATCACCTGTTTCAGGATTAGTAAGAACACCAAAACCATTGCCTTCAGAACCCGTGCCACAAGTGGTTGGAATCACAATAAGCGGTAACGCATTATCACTCGTTTTACGGTTAAAGATATAATCATTAATGTCGCCATCATTCACAGCCATAAAAGCAATGCCCTTTGCACAATCCATAATAGACCCACCGCCGATGGCAATAACCATATCACAGCTCTCAGATTTAGCTAAAGCAGCGCCGTCTAAGGCAGTCGTAGTCAACGGATTGGCATCCACTTGGTCAAAAAGAACATGTTCAATATGGGCCGTATCAAGCTTTGCTACCACCCGGTCATATAAACCAGATTTTTTGGCACTAGTACGACCAGTTACAATAAGTGCTTTCTTGCCATACGGTGCAGCAAAACCAGCAACATTATCTACTTTATTCCAACCGAATTGGATATTTACAGGTAAAAAGTATGAGAATTCCATGTAATCGACCTCTTTTCTTTACATCATTATATTCTTATCGTAATGTACCTAAAAACGTTCGTCAATATATATAAAAATAAAACAGCAGTGCCATGTGTAACACTGCTGTTTATTGATTTAAATGGAGTCTAATACATGCTTAGCAAATTCCATTGCTGCCTTGAAATCATCCTCATTTGGATGGACTGCGGCTTGCTTATGACGTGCATCGCGATCAGCAGATTGACCGTGGCTATGCCCTTTCGGGAACATCTTGTACATCATTTCTATAACCTTAGGATCTACCTTACCTTGGCAGATGAAGGTTCCTACAGGCTCTACGCCATCGGGTAAACAATTTGCTGCATTAATTAAGCTCTCCTTAGCATGTGCCATTTGCGGTGGTACGCCTGCCGTGGCAAACAGAGCAATGTGAGGGTTATGTAATGTACCTAGTACATCACGGGCCTCCTTATTAGCTGTCCCTTTATCCACCCAAAATCCTGCAAATACAAGATCATAGGATGCTACATCGGGTGGTAACTCTTTCATAGATACGCAAAGTGTATCTGCTGGCAATACGCTAGTAATAGCCTCTGCCACTTGTTTAGTATTTCCCGTAAGGGACGAATATATAACGATAGATTTCATAGCTAACCTCCTATTGTAAAGCTATATTTATTATAAATCATATAGTATTTATCTATAATAAAATTAATCACAAACTATATCGATAAATTTAATCTAACCATATTGATAAATTCAAAAAAGTCAATATTGAATATATAGATTTTTTTCGCTATAATCATTACATAATGTATTTAACAAATAAGAAAACTACAATATATAGTAGTTTTCTTATTTTTCTGATTAGATGTAGCGTAAAAGTTCCATATATGATTTACGCAAATTCTACAGATGATTTTAGATAAATTTACGATGTAAGGGGAACCATAATGGAGATTATGATCAAGAAACGGGATGGCCATTTTGAACCGCTATCCGTAGAGAAAACGAAACGAATGATTGCCTTCGCATGCTTGGGGTTAGATTCTTGTGATCCACTAGAATTGGAAATGGATGCGAAATTACAATTCGTCGATGGCATGACGACTAAGGAAATTCAAAAAACTTTGGTACAAACAGCTATCGAAAAGGTTATCTCTAAGAAAGACGACGGTTTCGGCAACCAAGTTAACAAAATGAACCAAGATTGGCAGTTCGTAGCGGCTCGTCTTTTCTTGTTCGATCTCTACAAAGAAGCTGCTATCACACGCCGTTATAAAGCATTTGGATATGGGAACTTTCCAAATCTTGTACACATGCTTGTAGAAGAGAAAAAATACGCTGACTTCTTCGTTACAGAATATACTCCTGACGAATTACAAGAGTTAGGTGATTACATCAAACCTAAACGTGACTACCTCTTCAACTACGAAGGCCTTAAATTGTTGGCTGACCGTTACTTAGTAAAAGGCTTCAATAAAGAAATCTATGAATTACCACAAGAACGTTTCATGGCTATCGCGATGCACTTGGCATTGGTAGAAGGCGAAAACAAAGTAAAATACGCTAAAAAATTCTATGATTTGATGAGCCAATTAAAGATGACAACAGCTACACCTACATTGGCAAATGCAGGTACACCATTCCATCAATTGTCCTCTTGTTTCATCTCTGGTGTAGATGACAACCTATGGTCCATTTACGACGTAAACAGTAAATTCTCCCGCGTATCCAAACACGGTGGTGCCCTTGGTATTTACCTTGGCAAGGTTCGTGCATTGAACTCCGATATCCGCGGGTTTAAAAATTCCTCCGGTGGCGTTATCCCTTGGATTCGCTTGTACAACGATACTGCTGTTGCAGTTGACCAATTGGGCAAACGTAAGGGTGGCGCTACAGTAACACTCGATATTTGGCACAAAGACTTTTACGAATTCGTAGAGCTTCGTACAAACAATGGCGATGACCGTCGTAAAGCGCACGATATCTTCCCTGCTATCTCTGTTCCAAACATCTTCATGGAACGCATGATTGCCCGTGAAAACTTCACCCTCTTCGACCCTCACGAAGTCTTGACTGTGAAAGGCTACGCCTTAGAGGACTACTACGATACGGATGACAATAATGAGTTCACAAAACGTTACCTCGAATGTGAACAAGATCCTAACTTACACGGCATTGAAGTTCCAGCACTAGACATGATGAAAAAAATCATGCGCTCCGCTGTTGAAACTGGTACTCCGTTCATCTTCTTCCGCGATACAGTAAATGCTGCAAATCCTAACAAACATGCCGGTATGATTTACGCGTCCAACTTATGCCACGAAATCGCACAAAACGTTGGTTTCACAAATCTTGAAGAAGAAATCATCAACGAAGATGGCACTATTACTACGAAAACAAATACAGGCGACATGGTTACATGTAACTTGAACTCCATCAGCCTGGGTCGCATTACTGACGAAGAATTAGAAGAAAACATAGTTCTTCAAATTCGTATGCTAGACAATGTTATTTCCATTAACCAAGCACCAGTACCAGAGTCCCGCATGACCTCTGACAAATACCGCGCTATAGGCCTTGGTACTTCCGGTTACCACCACTACCTTGTAAACCACAATATCCAATGGGAATCCGATGAACACATCGAAACAGCGGACAAACTGTTTGAAAACATTGCATACTATGCTATTAAAGCTTCCATGGAATTAGCAAAAGAAAAAGGTGCATACCCAGCGTTCAAAGGTTCCGAATGGGAAACCGGTGAATACTTCACGCGTCGTGGCTATACATCCGATCGTTGGAAACAATTGGCTGCAGACGTTGCTAAATACGGCATCCGCAATGGTTACTTGATGGCCGTAGCTCCTACTGGTTCTACTTCCAACATTGCGAACACAACGGCTGGTATTGACCCTATCTTCAAAAAATTCTTCATCGAAGAGAAGAAAGGTTCTTTCACTCCAAAAACTGCACCAGATTTAAACGACAAAACATTCTGGCTCTACAAAGAGGCTCATACAATCGACCAACAATGGTCCATCAAAGCTTGTGGCGTACGTCAACGTCATATTGACCAAGCACAATCTTTCAACTTGTATATCACACCTCAAATGAAAGCAAAAGAAATTCTCGACCTGTATGTTGAGGCATATAAACAAGGGATTAAAACGATTTACTACATTCGTAACCAATCCCTCGAAATGGACGAATGTACTAGCTGTTCTTCGTAATAGTTAAAATATCATTGCTATAATTTACACAAACTATAAATCTGATGACGGCCTATAGCAATATAGGTCGCATCGTTGTATAAAGAGGAGTCCTACTATGGATAAAAAACTGATTTTCAACGAACATGGTGAACGTGGCACGCAATCTATGATTGGCGGTAACACAACAAACCTTCGCGAATGGAACCGTATCAAATACGACTGGGCAAACCAAATGTACCGTACAATGCTCAACAACTTCTGGATTCCTGAAGAGATTTCCTTGAACGAAGACGTTAAGCAATTCCCCTACTTAACAGATTATGAACGCCGCGCATTCGATAAAATCATTGCGTTCTTGAATTTCCTTGATTCTATTCAATCTGAAAACTTGCCTAACTTAAGCCGCTATATTACAGCATCTGAAGTGGCATCTTTATTGAATATTCAAGCATTCCAAGAAGAAATTCACGCCCAAAGTTATTCCTACATTTTGGACACAGTAACAAACCCTATTACACGTGACAAAATTTATGACGAATGGCGTACAGATAAAACGTTGCTTGAACGTAACCGCTTCATCGCCGATGCATACCAACGTTTCAGCGATGATCCTAGCGAAGCAAACCTTATTCATACAATCATTGCTAACTATATCTTAGAAGGTATCTACTTCTACTCCGGCTTTAGCTTCTTCTATACATTGGCACGCCAAGGTAAAATGACAGCTACATCTACAATCTTCAAATATATCAACCGCGACGAAGTAACTCACCTTGTATTATTCCAAAACATCATCCGTGAGTTACGCCGTGAACGCCCTGACTTGTTCACACCTGAACTAGAAGCAAAAATTACTGACATGATTCGCCAAGGTGCAGAGAACGAAATCGCTTGGGGACAATACATCACTGATGATAAAATCCTCGGTCTTAACAACGTTCTTATCGAACGCTATATCAAATACCTTGCGAACATCCGCTTAGAAGCAATCGGCTTGCCTCATCTATATCCTGAAATCAAGGAAAACCCTATGGAATGGATTGAAAGCTTCTCCAACTTGAATAGCACGAAAACTGACTTCTTCGAAGCAAAAGTTACAAACTATACAAAGGCAGCGGCATTTGATTTTGATGATTTAGAGTAGATTAAACTTAAATATATATGTAAAAGGATCAACCTTGCCCAGCATGTGGTTTTCCGCCTACGGTTTGGATGGAATATAAACCACGTCGTCTCAGCCCTAAACGGGAAAAGATGTTAAACCTTCATTTACACCCAATTTGTGTACATTTTCCAATCGTTGGAACAACAGGATCCTTCTTTGTTCCTATTATCGCATTATTGATTCCATCTATTGCAGCCACATTGTTCCATGTTGTCACATTAGTAACAATGATTCTGCCAGCACTTGTAATTCTTGGTGGTATTTCAGGATATATTGGCAGTAAGTTACGATTTAAAACGGCAACTGCAAAATACCCGAAACAAAAAATCTACCTAACAATTATCTACTTCATCATTTCCTGTATTCAATCCTATATGACCATAGCTCACAGTGTAAACGCAGAAAATGCGTGGATTATGATTATTCTAGGTATCATTGGATCTATATTTGCCGCCAAACTCGGTAAAATGGGTTCTTACCTATTTGCAGGACGCTTTAGTCCATATACAGCAGGATAATAAAAAGGGATGCTTTCATAGAAAGCATCCCTTTTTATTATCCCCAACGCCACCCTCACCAAAACAGTTGATACATGGTAATACATTATAAAAAATAACCATACATTTATACGCAATAAGGGCTTACATGATACATATCTTCAGCGCCCCATACATGTAATGGAATATCATCTTTTTACGAATTAAGCAATCGTGGCTTTGTATCCACCCTATCTTGATTACCAACTTGTGATTAGTACTCTATTAAATCAACAGTCCAGTTAGTGAATTGTAATAAATTATCTAAAGTACGAATCTCCTTGGAGATTATATCTGCTGTTTTTTGTAGCTCGCTAACATTTACAGTTGCTATCATTTTAATTTCCGAACCACGGGCACGATAATTAATAGCACTTGCGCTATCTGCTAATGCACGATATGCAGATAAACGCATAATTGCACCTTCTTTTTCCGCTATAATTTGCGTTAAAGAGCGCCCTTCAACAATAGTTGCACAGTTAGTAAGATTAATATCTTTAATAAGTTGTTGAAGTCTAGCAATTACCGCTTCTAGTTCTTGCATCAACACGGTAGGGTCTTCATTAGGTCTTTCCCCTTCTTGTACTAAACTATTTTGATTTAAACGACCTCTCAAGTCACTAATTTTCTTATTTAAATCAGCTCGTTCCTGTAATGCTTCTGCAAGTTTCATGGTTACACCTCCTGCGAATATCAATCAATACATACCTTTATCTTGATTATATTTCTAATAATACTAAACTGCAATATTATAGCTGTTTCCTCATCATCACATGAGGACACCCTTCATCAAGGTATTCCTCCCCTTCAGCCACATATCCAAGAGACTCGTAGAATGGCTTAGCCTGTACCTGTGCAGACAAAGAACACGTTTTAAATCCATCTCTCCGAATACCATTTTCTGCAGCATGCATAATTTTTGAGCCCAAATTCTGACCACGATATAATTTGCGTACCGCCATACGTCCTATATGAGCATCCCCTGCTATATCACTTGGGAAAAATCTACAAGTACCAACAGCTTTTCCATCTATAAATAAAAGCACGAATTTTGCGGTTTCATCAATTTCATCAAATTCATTTTCAAAGCCTTGTTCTTTCATGAACACATCTGTGCGAATTTGTTTAATATCATCGTTAATTGTATTTAAAATTTGAATAATCATAACTCTCCTTACCGATTATGTTCTATAACGTTTATATTGCTAGCATTTTCTACCTTTAATTTTACCATGAGTATAAAGGCAAAGTAATGTTAAAATAACTTTTTCTATAGAATTTTGTATCTTTTTAAAAAAAAGTACTTGCATAAAATTCTCAAATGGGTTTATACTGTACACATCAAATTTAGAAAGGAGCAACAATAAGATGACTAACCAAATTAGCACAGTAGCAAAACAATACTTTTATTGGTTCTTTATCCAACGTACGGGTAAGGAACTATTTGAGCTACGCTAATTTAGAAATCATCAATCGTTGCTTAGAATAGTAAAAGGGCTACCCGTATTAGACTACGGGTAGCCCTTTTTTGTTTGCTATCCCGTATGGTTGGCCCCACTATTCGCATTGTTATTTGAGGAGGACTTATTATGATTATCACATTAAAAACAACAGCTACAGATGCAGAGGTAACAAAATTACGCAATGAATTAGAAGCAAAAGGTCTTGTTATCCATCCAGTAGAAGGGGCCCACTATAATATCTTAGGTCTTATCGGCGATACAGCATCCCTTGATTCCCGTCAAATTGAATCTCTTGATTTCGTAGATAAAGTAACACGTATTCAAGAGCCTTTCAAAAAAGCAAACCGTAAATTCCACCCAGAAGATTCTGTTATCAATGTAGGCGGTGCACTTATCGGTGGCGGTCACTTCGCTGTAATGGCTGGTCCTTGCTCCGTTGAAACACCAGAACAAGTACTCGCATCCTGCCAAGCATGTAAAGATGCAGGTGCCACAATCCTTCGCGGTGGCGCTTTCAAACCTCGTACATCCCCATACTCCTTCCAAGGCATGGGCCCTGAAGGTTTAAAACTTTTAGAATTAGCTAAAAAAGAAACTGGTCTTCCTATCGTATCCGAAGTTATGGATATTTCCCAATTGCAATACTTCGACAATGTAGACATGCTTCAAATCGGTGCTCGTAACATGCAAAACTTCACACTTTTAAAAGAAGTGGGCAAATTGAAAAAACCGGTATTGTTGAAACGTGGTCTATCTGCTACATACGAAGAATGGTTAATGGCTGCTGAATACATCATGTCTGAAGGCAATGATCAAATCGTATTATGCGAACGTGGCATTCGTACATTCGAACCTAAAACACGTAATACATTAGACGTAACAGCAATTCCTATGATGCACGAACTATCTCACTTGCCAATCATCATGGACCCTAGCCATGCTGCAGGTATGAGCCGTATGGTTCGCCCACTTTCACTTGCATCCGTAGGCGGCGGTGCAGACGGCCTTATGATTGAAGTTCACAATAATCCATCCAAAGCATTGTGCGATGGCCCTCAAGCATTACGCCCAGATCAATTCACTAGTCTTATGAAAGAAGTATTCGCATTGCGTAAAGCATTGGTAGAATGCACTAAATAATCTTAAATATCACACAAATAAGCTAGTATCCGTTATAATAGATACTAGCTTATTCGTTTAAGAAAGGAATTATTATGACTCGCATCCATATTAACGCATCCACGCCGTATGACGTCGTCATCGAAAACGGTTCTTTACAACGCATCAGCGATTATATAAAACCATTAAAATCAAATTGTCGTGTTATCATCGTCAGCGACAGCAATGTAGCATCGCACTATTTGAGTTCTGTGAAAGCGAATATGGAGCATGCGGGTTATACGGTTTGTGATTATGTTTTCCCTGCTGGTGAAAGCTCAAAAAACGCTCATCAACTCATCGATTTAGTGGAATATATGGCAGCTCAATCGTTAACACGCAAGGACCTTCTCATCGCTCTTGGCGGTGGCGTCGTAGGTGATATGGCAGGCTTTGCAGCGGCCACCTATTTACGTGGCATTGACTATGTACAGGTACCTACCTCCCTATTAGCGGCGGTAGACTCCTCTGTAGGCGGTAAAACAGCTGTCAATCTTGAAGCAGGTAAAAACCTGTGGGGTGCTTTCAAACAACCCATTCTTGTCCTCTGTGATCCAGAAACACTTAATACATTGCCAGACATGGAATGGAAAAATGGGTGCGGCGAAATCATCAAATATGGTTTCCTCGATGTACCAGGTTTATTAACTCAGCTAGAAAATAAGCCCTTGATAACACACCGCGATAGCGTTAGTGCTGTCATTGCGCGATGCGTACAAGCAAAGGCGGATATCGTAGAACAAGACGAACGCGAATCTGGCGTCCGCGCCCTCTTAAACCTAGGCCATACCTTTGGTCACGGCATTGAAAAAGCGAGTCACTTTGAGGTTCATCATGGCTATGCGGTTGCTATTGGCATGGTACTCATGGCACAGGGTGCGGTAAAACATGGAGAACTAGATATTGAGGCTCTAGATAAGTTAAAATCCCTCATCGAAGCCCATCATTTACCAACTACAACGACTGTAACAAAGGAAGAAATCCTAGCAGCTGCTAAGCACGATAAGAAAAGCGAAGGCGCTACTATTAAAATTGTAGTACCAACAAGCTATGGCCACAGCGAACTTAAGGTTGTTACCCACGAAGAACTTGCCACCTATTTAGACTAAGACGTAAAAGGAGATTTCTATGCATTCCGTAACGAACGCCATTCCTACAGGAACGATTGCGTCCATCCCAGCAAAGGCACATGCACACCGCGCATTAATTTGTGCAGCCCTTGCTAACTCTCCATCTACTATACTACTAAGCCGTACCTCTAAAGATATCGATGCTACTATGGAATCCTTGCGAGGCTTAGGTGCTCACGTAGTATATGAAAATAAAGTTGTCACTATTACACCAGGTCCTGTCCCAACAAAGGGCAATGTAGTACCTCACGAATCAGGCACTACATTACGTCTCTTATTACCTGTAGCTGCATCCATCTGTAACGATGTAGACGTAGATGCCAAAGGTCGTTTACCAGATCGCCCTCTCGAACCTATGCTCAGCGAAATGAAAGCGCATGGCGTAACATTCTCCCAAGATAAACCGCCATTTACTATGACAGGTCGTCTCCAAGGCGGTAATTTCTCCATGGTAGGTGATGTAAGCAGCCAATTCTTCTCTGGATTATTGTTGGCAGCCCCTCAAATCGGCCTATCTACTATCACGGCTACTACCCCACTACAATCTAGTGATTATGTAACATTAACGACGGAAACTATGCGTGATTTTGGTGTCGAAGTTGAACATACCTTACCAAGCACAAACATCAACGAGGCTTTCACAGTCCCATTTGGTGCGTCCTTTATCGGCCGTGATAATTACCAAATCGAAGGTGACTGGTCTAATGCAGCAATCTGGATGGTGGCGGCCGGTATGACGGGCAAACCAATTACGATTACAGGCATGAACAAAAACTCTGTACAAGCTGACCGCCGCATCATGCAGGTTATGATTGATGCGGGTTGTGATGTTGTATGGGATGGTATGAATATAACGGTCACAGGTCGTGCTTCCAAGCCAATCCATGCCGACCTTGAGCAAATGCCGGATATGTTGCCTGTTATGGCCGCCCTTGCTTGCTCTATTTCTGGTGAAAGCTCCTTTATTAAGGGTGCTCGCCTACGCTTAAAAGAATCCGATCGTCTCATAGCTGTTGCTAATCTCGTAAAAGACTTAGGCGGTACAGTGCGTGAAGAAGGCGATGACCTATATATCATCGGTAATGGTATACTTAAAGGCGGTCAAGGTGATTGCGTAAATGACCATCGCCTCGTTATGGCCGGCACATTGATGGCCCTCATCAGTGAAAATCCTGTTACCTTAAAAGATAGCGAAGCTATCACAAAATCCTATCCAGATTTCTTCGAGGACTGGAACTTATTAGGAGGTGATGCTCATGGCATCTAATTTCGGTAAAACTATACAAGTATCTACCTTTGGCGCCTCTCATGGATACGCTATCGGCGGTATTGTTGAAGGTCTACCTTGTGGACATACCATCGATATCGATGAGTTAAAAGCCTTTTTAAAGCGCCGTGCACCAGGGCAAAATCAATTGACAACACAGCGTAAGGAAGCCGATACACCTGAGTTTTTAGCAGGTTTGGTGGATGGCATGCTCAGTGGTTCTCCATTGGCGTTTATGATTCGCAATACATCGCAGCACTCTAGCGATTATAACAACTTACGCGATATCCCTCGCCCATCTCATGCGGACTTTACAGCTCGTATGCGCTACGGCGATAAGGTAGATATGCGCGGTGGTGGCCACTTCTCAGCGCGCCTTACAGCTCCGCTTTGCGTAGCTGGTGGCATCGCTCTACAACTATTACGTGAAAAAGGCATTGAAATCCACGGCCATTTAAAACAAGTGGGAACGATTCAAGATGCTCCTATCAACATGGTTTACCCAGATATGAAATCATTAGCTAGCATCGCTACAGATCCAATTGCTATGGTTGATCCACAAAAACGTAACGAAGTAGAAACCCTTGTTATAAACCTCAAAAAAGATGGGGACTCTACAGGTGGTATCGTTGAAGTCATTGCTACAGGTCTACCAATTGGCCTTGGTAACCCAAACTTTGACGGTATCGAAAACCGCTTAGCTCGCGTAATCTTTGGTGTTCCTGCCATCAAAGGCGTATCCTTTGGCGGTGGCTTCGATATGTGTGCACAACTGGGTTCCGAAGTGAATGATGCTTTCACCATGGACGGCGACAAGATTACAACGACAACGAATAATAGCGGTGGTATCCAAGGTGGTATTACCAATGGTTTACCACTCGTTATGCAAGTGGGCATCAAGCCAACACCATCTATTTATAAAGAACAACATTCTGTGTCACTTTCACAAAAAGAGGACACATTGCTCACAATCCAAGGTCGTCACGACCCATGTGTAGCGCTTCGTGCAGTACCTGTAATCGAAGCTGTTACGGCCCTTGTTATTCTTGATTTCTTAGGAGATATTGACCATGAACTTAGATGAAGTACGCGTTAAGATTAACGATATAAACGACCAAATGCTCGCCCTCTTCAAAGAGCGCATGGAACTCTCCAAGGATGTTGCGGCAGCGAAAAAAGAAATGAACAAGGCTATTTACGATGCCAAACGAGAACGAGATATCCTCGACAAAGTAACTCGAGATGCAGGCCCAGACCTCGACCTATACGCACGCCGTTTCTTCGAAGCATTATTCAGCTTGAGCCGTACATATCAGTCTGAACAATTATTCCAAGATAATGAGTTCACTGTTAAAATGAAAAAGGCTATTGAGCAGTCCCCTACACTACCTCCACAACGTGGCAGCGTAGCTTGTGCGGGCGTCTTCGGTAGTAATGCGCAAGTGGCGTGCGATAAATTATTACCACTCAGCCAAATTCACTATGTAACAGGCTTCCGTGCTGTATTCGACGCTGTTGAGTCTGGAGAATGTCAATTCGGCGTATTACCTATCGAAAACAGCTCCAATGGTTCTGTAAAAGAAGTATATGACCTTCTAGAAGATCGTAAATGCTATATCGTACGCGGTACTCGCCTATGGATTTCTCACGATTTACTCGTGAAAAAAGGCACAAAACTAGAAGATATTCACACTATCATCTCCCATCCTCAAGCGTTGGGCCAATGCAGTCACTTCCTAGAAAAATTAGAAGGCGTAGAATTGCGCTCCTTCGATAACACGGCTCGTGCAGCCCAGCTCGTAGCGGCTAGTGACGACCCAGGTGTGGCAGCTATTGCAGCTCCTCAATGTGCCGACTTATACAATTTATCTCCATTGATGCGCAATATCCAAAATAGCGATAACAACTATACGCGCTTTATCTGCATCAGCAAGGACTTCCATGTATACCCAGGAGCTAATAAAATCTCCGTGGTAACTACAGCAAGCCATGCTCCAGGTGGCCTTGGTACATTACTTACCAAGTTTGCAAACATCGGCGTAAATCTTACCAAACTTGAGTCTCGCCCGATTGTAGGTCATAACTTTGAGTTCTTATTCTACCTCGACTTAGAAGCATCCCTAGCAGATCCTAAGGTATTGTCTGTTCTAGCAGAGCTACACACATCACAAGATAAATTCCGCTTACTAGGCAATTACCCTGAAAACTAATATACTTATATGTACTAGTCTCTATAAGAACATATATAGTACAATACATATAGTTATAAAACTTCAATGGCTAATAGGTACCAGCCTATTAGCCATTCTATGTATATTGACCTAGGAGGTCCTATGAAATTTGGTTTACTTGGCCGTACGTTAGGCCATAGCTTCTCCCCTCGCATTCACAGTGCATTAGGGAATACAAATTATGAATTATTTGAACGGGAACCGAGCCAATTGCAAGAGTTCTTCGCAGATCCAGAATTGCAAGGTATCAATATCACTATCCCTTACAAGGTAAATGCCCTTGAAGTTTGTGATGTAGTAGACCCTCGTGCTGAACGCATCGGTTGTGTGAATACGATGGTTCGCAAAGATGGTAAATGGCACGGCTATAATACAGACTACGATGGTTTCGTATTTACTCTACAACATGCTGGCATTGATGTATCTGGCAAGGAATGTATTATCCTTGGCGATGGCGCATCCTCCGCTACTGTTCACGTAGCTCTTGAAGACTTAGGAGCTAAGAACATAGTTCACCTCTCTCGTAAGACCGCACCATTCTATGGTGATGCGCCTAATTACTACGAAACAGCACAGATTATTATTAACTGCACACCTATCGGTATGTATCCTCATAATCCAGCTAACCTCATCGATATTACACAATTCTCCAAATTAGAAGGCGTTGTAGACCTCATCTACAATCCACGCCGTACGATTTTGTTGTTACAAGCAGAAATGATGGAAATTCCTCATTGTGATGGCTTGCCATTCCTCGTGGCTCAAGGCGTTGAGGCGGCTAACCATTTCCAAGGTGAAAGCTTTGGTACAAAGGAAATCGAGCAAATCTTGCGAGATATGCGCCGCGAAAAGGAAAACATCATCCTCATCGGCATGCCTGGCGTAGGAAAAACTACAGTCGGTAAAGCGCTCGGTGAAGAAATGGGCCGTACCTGCATTGACGTGGATCATGAGTTAGAAAAAGAAATTGGAGACATTTCCACATACATTACAGAACAAGGGGAACCAGCATTCCGTGAAAAAGAAGCGGAAATGATTGCGAAACTGGGCACTCAAACAGGTCTTGTTATCTCCACTGGTGGCGGCTGTGTAACAGTGCCTAAAAACTACGCACACTTACGCCAAAATGGTCGTATCTACCAATTAACCCAACCTATAGAAAACTTATCTACATCCGGTCGGGTTCTCTCTAGTGGTGGTATCGAACGCTTACGCGAACTCGAAGAAATTCGTACACCAATGTATGAAAGCTTTGCCCAATGCATCGTAGAACATAACCGTAATGCACCAGAAACAGTGTCTACTATCCTAGAAGATTTTGAAGCAAACTTATTGTAAGAAGATTTACATCTGTATTTCTAGATAAAACTAAAACTCATATCTTAACTTCATAGATATAGTACTAAAAGCAGTATTTATCCCTAAGATAAATACTGCTTTTTTATATTCGCTATGTTTTATATGTATTTGTAAAAATTCACGCTTGCAATTACAATGTAATTACAAATAGAGTTGAGTAACTTAAATACTTTTAATATAAAATCAACAACATGACCAAAGTATTATAGTCATAATCCAAAAGAATATTAGGAGAGATACTATGAAAACCGTAAACCTACAAGTCCGCATCAACGAAGATCTAAAACAAGAAGTATCTAGCATATTAAAGGCACAGGGCCTATCCTATACCTCCATGCTTGACGCACTATTCCGTCAAATTATAAAAGAACGCCGTATCCCATTTGCCATTGCATTACCAACAACATCTACAGATGAAACACCAACGCCAAGTACACTCAACAATGACGGCACCTACGAACAACCCCGAATCACATTAAAGGCATCAGATACTACTAGCTCGTACGGAACATCAACCACAAACGAGGTTGAAATATCCTTTGATAAAATTGATAAAACAGGCATACTCAATATCCGTATTAATCCTAAAGTTAAGACACTAACAACAGCTATCTTAAAAGAGATGGGATTAACTATATCACAAACTGTTACACTTGTATCAAAACAAATACAATTCACTAACGATATTCCTTCCACTATCCATCGCCCAGAATGGATTGATGCTATAAATGATGATTTATGGACTAAAGAAGATTTAAGCACAAGAATAGAGATAGGACTTAATCAAGCAAAAAAGGGAATTGGCGAACCTGCTGAAAAAGTCTTTAATGAGCTCCTTAAGGATTTATAAGTTCGGAGGTTAAAATGAGATATACAATAATTTTGACCCCTACAGCTAAATCTGACATGGTAAGTCTCAAACTTTCATTAGAACAGCGACTTACAGCAAAAACCGTCATCAAAAAAGAATTAGAATCAATCTATAAAAAAATATCTTCACTAACGACCTTTCCGGAACGATACCCTATTATAAATAGTGAGACAAAATACAGAAAATTATCACACAAAAAGTATCTCATTCTATATAAAGTTATAGGTAATTACATCTATATTTTCTATATTCGGCCTTCAAAAATGAATATATTACAGGAGATACAAAACATATAAAAAAGTCGGCTCTCGCCGACTTTTTTAATGTACTTTTACGCGTTTATGTTGTTGTTCATCAAATATACCATCTACATCAAGAGTATCTAAGATACGTTTTAGTTCATGTATATCGATTTGACCTGGTGCCGATGCTTTGCCCGCTGAAGCAAAGGTCATAGCATTGCCAAATAAAGCTCCTGAAGCACGTGTAATAGCCCCCAATGGCCCCATGGCCATCGTAATGATTGGGTCAGATGGATATAAGGATTTCACCTCAGACGTCGCTTCAAGAAGTGTTAATACATCACCTGTTGTATGAGGCATAACGGCTATCTTTGGCACATCCGCTAAAAATCCTTTCATTTGAATGAGTCGATTTACAATAACATCTCTACTTGGTGTACCATTAAAATCATGATTGCTCATGACGATTGTTACACCATGAACCTTGGCGAATTCTATGGTTTTGACCATTCTATCTTGATCAAAGAATAACTCAATATCAATAGCATCTACCAAGCCCGTTGGGATAAGGCGCTCTAACATTGTAAAGTAATCTTGTGAGGAGATAGATTTCTCGCCCCCCTCACCCTTCGTGCGCCATGTAAAGAGCAATGCACGACCTTTTAATTGAGGTTTCATGAGCATCAATAGTTCAATAATAGCATCAATAGAATGAGCTCGTTCGTAATAGTCAATGCGTAGCTCCACCACATCACAAGGTGTATTGCATGCCACCGCAGTAGCATCTAGAATTTCTTTTACCGTTGTGCCCACAATAGGCACGCATATCTTTGTACCCTTTTCTCCAAGTACAGTTTGACCGATACGGACCATAACAACTCCTTTGCATCTCATACGAAACAAATGATTCCCTTAATACTATCTATGACTCATCATAGTGCTATTCATGTTTTTTAGATAATTTTCTAGACTGAAAGCCCATATATAACAATAACAATCCAGTAATACTGAATACGTAGGATATGCCCACATAGGTCGATACAATACTAGCAAATACAGGCCCTACCATAGAACCAAATTGTTGAGCTGTCGTCGTCATACCAAACATACGACCTCTAAAGCTTGGATCTGTATTAAGGGTTACTGCTGCACTCAAGGATGGGTTAATCCCTACAATGCATGAACCAATTATAACCTGTAAAACACCAAACCACCATATACCCACTGGTAAGCTTTGCAGCAATAGAACGATACCACTACCCATCATACAGTAGGAAATGGTCTTAAAATAACCACGACGTTCACCAAGGCGAACCCATAGATTAGTCGTTAAGGAGCCTGCTAAACCGCCGATACTTAGGATAGTACCTGAAATAATGGCGGCCCCTTCCATGGTGCCTTGCATATCCCCTACATAAAGGGCCAAGATAGGCTGTAGCATCATGATGACACATTGCATAAAAAAGAAAATCCCAAGCAACCGTACTAGTACAGGTTGTTGTTGAACTGCTTTAAAGTCTTCACGTAAGGATGTAGATTTAGTAGGTTGAGCCGGCTGTTCTTTTCCATCAGTACCTACAGCATGTAATTTTGGTTCTTTCACAAAGAACAATACAGCCAAGGTCGCAATCAGTACAGCAACACCAGATACATAAAATACAGGACGCATCCCTACTACACTTTCAACAGCACCACCTAAGAATGGACCGATGACATTCCCCAAGATAAGCCCTGTCTGGAAGATACCTAAAGCTCGACCAACCTGTTTCTCATCGACACTGAGGGATACCATAGTCATTGCCGCGGGATAAAACCCATTGGCAAATCCAACGAGGGCCCGCCCCATGAGTAGTTGATATTGGTCTGTAACTAAACCAATTAATACATAACAGACAGCAATGCCAAAGCCAGCGCGCAAGGCCATCCGTTTTTTCCCTTTATTATCGGCGATTTTTCCCCAAATTGGAGCCATAATGCCCGCAATGAGGAATGTAATCCCAAAGACAAGGCCCGACCAAAGGGCTACATCGGCTTTTGGGACACCTAATTCCAAGAGATATATAGGCAAAAAAGGAATAATCATGGTGTAGCATATAGCTAATACAGTCATGGCAGCCGTAATAATCCATACATTGCGCATGCCACCACGAGTATCATCTGCGATTGTACTCATCTTTCGCCTTCTTTCCACATATAAAAGTGTATAAAAATATGCTTTTACAAAATTATATAAAGAAGAGTCGCATATAAAACGCGACTCTCTCAATTATTCCACTGGAAACTTGTGATCCATTACATCTTGCAAGGAAACGCGCTCCATTACATGGCGAAACTCATCTTGTAAATACTGCCATAGAGGAGCAGTCAAACAATCATTAAACATAGGACATGGCTCTACATCATCCTCTAAACAGGACACAAGAGCAATAGAGTCCTCTGCAGCATATAAGATTTCATATACATTATATTCAGCAGGATCTTTAACCAAGCGATATCCACCGTATTTACCACGGCCACTTTTAACGAGGCCTGCAGAGGACAAGCGAGATACAATTCCTTCTAAGTATTTATCTGAAAACCCTTGGCGTTCTGCGATTTCACGGATAGGCACATTTTTTTCCGTCCCGTGTTCTGCAATATCCGCTAGGATTCGCAAGGCATACCGCCCTTTTGTAGATATTTTCATAAGTTAACCTCTAAGTCATTCACAATATATGTATAGTATAACATAAATTCATACAAAAAATGGTGGGAAATATGATACACTATAGGTATATCGAAATATTTTTATTTGATATGATTTATAATTTCATACAGGGAGGATTTATCTAATGTTAGATAAACTATTTAAACTCAATGAACGAGGTACCTCCGTTAAAACCGAGATTTTAGCGGGTATTACCACGTTTATCACGATGGCGTACATCCTATTTTTGGCGCCAAATATCTTGAGTCTTGCTGGCATGGACAAGGATGCCGTCCTCATCGCTACAGCTTTAGGTGGTGGCCTCGTAACGATTGCTATGGGTTTATTTGTTAACTATCCAATCGCACTGGCTCCAGGGGTTGGCCTCTTAGCCTTTTATTCCTTTACCGTAGTTCTCGGTATGGGTGTATCATGGCAAACGGCACTAGGTGCGGTGTTCATTTCCGGTCTCGTATTCCTCGTCCTAACGCTGACATCGATACGACAAATGATTGTTGTAGGTATACCGGCTTCTATGAAAGTCGCTATTACCGTTGGTATTGGGCTATTTATCTCCATTATCGGTTTAAAACTATCCGGTTTAATGGCGATTTCCATCAGTTTATCTCCTAACACCTTAGGCCAAGTTATACAAACACATGGCAATCTAGTACCTCCAGCATCTGAAGCATTGTTAACACTAGGTAACTTGCACAGTGGCGAAACATTGTTAGCCCTATTCAGCCTCATCTTTACCGCTCTATTAATGGCTCGTAAGATTCAAGGTTCACTCTTGATTGGTGTGTTGGTAACAACAATTGTGTCCTATGTAACGGGACTATCTACAATGCCTGAGAACTTCACAGTATTGGCAGTGCCTGACTTCTCAAAAGCCGCATTTCTTCAATTAGATATTCCTAGTGCGATCCACATGGGCTTGATTACGATTATCTTCTCCTTCACATTCGTAGAATTGTTCGACTCTATGGGTACGTTAATCGGTACTGCTACAGAGGCGAAAATTGCGGATCCAAAATCTGGTAAATTCCCAGGTCTTGGTAAAGCGATGACTGTTGACGCTATCGGCGTTAGTGCTGGCGCATTACTCGGTACATCTACGATCACTGCTTTTGTTGAAAGTGCAGCAGGTGTAGGTGCTGGTGGCCGTACAGGCTTAACAGCTGTCACAACAGGCATATTATTCCTAATCTGCTTATTTTTGGCTCCATTGGTATCCTTGGTACCAAATGCAGCCACATCTCCTGTTCTTATCATCGTTGGTGCCCTCATGTTAGGTGCTATCCGCAATATCGACTTCGATGATTGGACAGAAGGATTTCCTGCATTCCTCGTTATCGTTTTGATGCCGTTCACATACAGCATTGCTAATGGTATCTCTGCAGGTCTTATTGCATACCCTCTACTCAAAATCATTGCAGGTCGTGCAAAAGAAGTTAACTGGATTATGTACGTATTAGCGGTACTCGTTATCATCCGTTACGTATTCTTCTAATTAATAGCTAAAAGAACCTATCTCAAAAGATATTACTGAACCGCTCCCTTAATGTTAGACCAAAAATCTTAACGTTAAGGAGGTCGGTTCACTTTGATATCTAATGGATAGGTTCTTTTTTTAGTGCTATTTAGTATTAACGAATCGTTTTCACACCAATTAAGTCTGTACGACTTGGATTGATATCTTTTAACGGCACTACATGATCTCTATAAAAGTCTGCTTCAGAGGCTTTCACAGGCACTTGGAAGAACAAGAAATATGCCATATTATCCTTGTACCACGTAACACTGCGTACTAAGCCCTTATCTACATCCCCTGTATAGTGAACCTCCCCTATTGGAGTAGAGTCACTCCATTGTACGTCATGGTACTCCATTGGAATATATTCTTCAGGCCATACGGTGTCCATAGAGTAGCTCATGCGGAAGACCATAGTATGAGTTACCCAACGGCCACTGCGCTCTTGATACTCTTCACCTTGCTTCCAATATACCGTTTCTAATACATCATTGTCATAAAAATGTGTAGCATAGTAAGTATAGCCAAGAGGTAAATAACTTGGTACAGATACGTCATAAGACATCTTATGAGATGCATCGATTACACCGCTAGGTAAACCGATGGTTTTGCTGGTAAGTATAGGCCACACAGAATTCGTATGTGTACGCAATGGCAAGCCAATCGTTTCATAAGGAGGCCAATCCGGATCATCATTTTGTTTAACCTTTTTTGCATCGTTTTCTTCAACATTTTGCTTATCATTTCGGTCACCACGTAGTCGATTATCATCAATGGCTACGTTACTCACAGGACCTACAGAGTCTACAATTTTGCTTACAAAGTTTTGATTTCTTAAAGAAGCAAAGTAGAGCATATAAACTTTATTATCTTTTTTCCAGTAAGCAATTTGAATAGCGTCTTTACTATAACCTAACGTATGTACAGCGATCCCATTAGGGGTAGTAAAGCTAACTGCATCCTTAGCGTTGTACTTTGTCTTTTCTAATATAGGTGTTACCACTGTATCGATAGCCCATCCCATACGATATACAATATCTGTATTAGAGAAGGTTAGCTTCGGACCATATTCTCCATCACGACCCGTTTCCGTATATACAATTTCTAATACGTCATAATCCTTGGCCTTTACATCACGTACGGCATAATCTTTAGGCATATAAGACGGAACTTGTATAGGATAGCCAAATTCCTGCGCGGTACTCTCAATATTAGTTTTAACTAAATCATAATCATCAACTTGATCATACCACCGATAACGATCAGCGAGTTTTTTATTATCATCGATGAGCTTTTTATTATCTACATCTCGTTCAACAGGAACGGTATTACCATTTTTATCTATTAATGGGTGTGTAGCACTAACTGGCTGCACGCCAAAGGTGCTTACTGCAGTAGCCATCGCGGCACATAAAACAGCAGATGTTATTATTTTCTTCATATTCTCTCCTATTACAAAAATTTATAATATACTCCACACATATAATGATATATTTTCTTATTTATATCAAAATCAAGCTACCGTTTCTGTAGCTCTAGCTACTTCATAAAACTTTTATCTTTCCTTTTGTGAAAGTATCGACACAACCAAATAATGTATCTAATGCTTAGGTTCGATATAAAAAAATCCTACTGAACGCTATATCATAATAGAGTTCAATAGGATTGTTGTATCATTATTTAATTAATGGCGGCATAATAACATCTTGTTCAAGTTGTCTTCGTCTTTTGGCCGTATAGTCGACAATTTTAATTTGAACTACGCCCACAGAGTTTACCATGGCTTCCGTAAAAGTAAACTCACGACCTGTCTGATGTTTCATCAATATTTGTAAGCCATGAGACTTTTCATCAATAGCCTCTAAATAGGTAGCCTCTCCACGGCCCATCACACTGGAATAAACTGAACTATATGTACAAGGAATATCACCACCAGAAACAAGGGCTTCATCACTGCCATCAATTTCGATAAATACATGAGGATTTGCTTTAACCAAGTCAAACTTCTTTCCCTCATGATGCCCATGCACATAGATATAAAGCACCTCATCTATAAATTCAAAACCAAAATGTAAGGGCACCACGTAAGGGTAGTCACCATCCATCATGCCTAGGTGAATGATGCGAGTGCTATTTAAAATGCCCTTAATTTCTTCTATATCTGTAACTCTTCTGTCTTGTCGTCTCATAATAACCTCCACGACTTTACGTAAAAGATAATCTATCAATTATTATAGCAAATTATGAAAACCTTTTAACGCATAGTATGCTTTTAAAAGTATGAATACGCTTTCTTTTATTCGTATGTTAATAATACTATTCACAGGGTGTGTCTACTGTAAAAATACATTTGACTTTTTATAATAGATACTGTATTATAAGAAAATAGTTTTATATATTCTATAGATTATGAAAGTTATGGTCATCCATGGCTTTTTGTATTTATAGGTAGTTTGTAGAAAAGAGGTCTTTACTATGTCTGATACGAATCAGTTAGAGCGGGGCCTTAAGAATCGCCACGTACAATTGCTCGCCATCGGCGGTGCCATTGGTACAGGCTTATTCTTAGGTTCCGGTCGGGCCATCCATTTGGCAGGTCCATCCATTCTTTTTGCTTATCTCATTACTGGTCTTATATGTTTCTTTGTAATGAGAGCGTTAGGGGAATTATTATTATCTAATCTTAATCATCATTCCTTTATCGATTTTGTAGAGGATTATCTAGGTGATCGCGCTGCGTTCATCACAGGGTGGACATATTGGTTCTGTTGGCTATCACTAGCCATGGCCGATTTAACGGCCGTCGGACTGTATATGCAATACTGGATACCATGGCTACCGCAATGGGTACCAGCCCTCGTCGTCTTAATAGCTCTATTACTCATGAACTTAACAGCCGTAAAGCACTTTGGTGAAATGGAATTCTGGTTTGCCATGATCAAGGTTATTGCCATTGTGTCCCTTATCATCATCGGCTTAATCATGATTTTCTCTGGATTTAGTACCGATGCTGGTGTTGCTGCCGCCTTTAGTAATTTATGGAATTACGGCGGATGGTTCCCGAATGGAACGATGGGCTTTATCTTATCCTTCCAAATGGTTGTATTTGCATTCACCGGCATTGAACTTGTAGGTTTGACAGCAGGTGAAACTGAAAACCCTGAAAAGGTTATTCCAATGGCCATCAATAATATTCCTTTGCGTATTATTTTGTTCTATATTGGTTCCTTGGCCATCATCATGAGTATTTACCCATGGACAGCCGTTAACCCTGCAGCCAGCCCATTTGTGGCCGTATTTACAGCAGTTGGTATTACCGCAGCAGCAGGTATCGTCAACTTTGTTGTGCTTACCTCTGCCGCATCAGCTACAAACTCTGGTATTTTTAGTACAGGTCGTATGATCTATGCCCTTGCAAAACGCGGTCACGCACCTAAATCAATGCGTCGCTTAACACATAGTAGCGTGCCATATCAAGCGACTATTTTCTCTGCTGCCGTACTACTTATTACAGTTGTACTTAACTATGTCATGCCAGAAGCAGTCTTCGTTATGATTACATCTATCTCTACATTCTGCTTCATTTTCATCTGGGCTATCATGGTTATTTGCCATTTAAAATATCGCAAAAAAAATTCTGAATTGGCGGCAAAATCTAAATTTAAAATGCCTCTATATCCAGTGATGAACTATTTAATTCTTGCGTTCTTCGCGTTCATCCTCATTATCTTGGCCTTGAATGATGACACAAGAGTTGCCTTATTCTTCACACCAGTTTGGTTCATTATCTTGTGGGCCTTCTACTCCATGCTCAATACAGGCGACGAAGATACACTTGAAGAAGAACTATTAGACCTAGCAGGTGCTAAAAAGCAAGCTAAAAAACAAACAACAGATGATCACGATGATTATGTAATTTAACACAAAGCCCCTACCTCACCGAGGTAGGGGCTTTCACTATATCCAAACTATTTCAAATTTGGGAAATTAATTTGTTCATAATTTTGTTGATAGATTGAACTATCTCCTATATTTTCATCGTAATTCATGATGGTTCGAATCCGACGACCTTGACTGGTAACGATAATATCTATAGAAGAAGGAATTTCCTGATTCGTTTGTTGTAGATACATATACAAATCCTGCAACGCCTGAGCCTGACGTAATGCTTCTGTTCTATATTTTCCCTTAGATAAACCAGTATTTTTAATAGTTTGACCACTATATACTTGGCCCATCGTATCCGTATAGTAGAAATAAACTGTATTGTCAGATGGTATCGCCTTAATATAGATAGTTTTCCAATTCTTTTTAATCATCGATTTAGTAGATACGGCTACATTATTCACTAATGTTTGTGTTTGTTTATTGATTTCTTGTGTAGTACCATTTCCTACCGAGATTTCATCATTCGTCGGCATTTGAAGCATAGTCATGGTTGGGTCTGGTTTAACTTGTTTAGCATCTACAGGTTGCATGCCACAGATACTAACTGCAGTCATAACTGCTAATGTGGATAATACCAATTTATTCATAGTTCTCTCCATACTATATATAATATATGACTAACTATATTTTATACAATTTATTATAGGCATAAATAATGTATTTATCAAGTGACGATCCAGCCCCATAAAAATAACCGATATGTTCCTCATACAAGGATACATATCGGTTATTCTTTATATAAAACTAATTACTAAAATCCGTATCCACAATAGCAAATTGTGTATAATCTGGATAACGATTATGAAGTTCCGCCTTAATCTTTTCTAATGTACCATGTGGATCTTCTTCGTCAAAGTTAAAGATAATATCATAATAGATAATCTTTTTATCTTCTCGTACGTAGAAAGCATGGAGTTGGACTACATTAGTATACAAACTGATAACTTGATCAAGCGCTTTTTTGATTTCAAGAACTTCTACGCTTGGTTGATTTTCTGCGTATACGCCGACAGTCATATTAATGCCAAACTTTTTATAAAGATGAACTGCGATTCCTTTAGTTAACGGATGGACCTCACCCACTGTCATCGTATCTGGCAACGAAATATGAACAGAACCAATCACTTCACCTGGTCCATAGCTATTTAGCACTAGGTCATATACACCGCCTACATTTGGATGTTGCGCGATAGTTTCTTTGATGTTTCGAATAAGATCATCATCGGCCCGAACACCAAGCAAATGATTATACATATCCCGTAAGATCTCATAGGCTGCTTTCAAAATTAATAGCGAAATTAAAGCCCCTACATAGCCTTGAATATCTACATTGAAGAAATATACGAGGCCTGCAGACACCAATGTAGCAAAGGTAATCACCGCATCAAAAAGAGCATCAATACCAGACGCTACGAGGGCATCAGATTTATATTTCTCACCTTGAGACTTAATGTATCGCCCCATCACAACCTTTACAACGATAGCAACAGCGATGATAGCAAGGCTTGGAATATCAAATGTGGATACCTCTGGATGAAGAATTTTATCTATCGACTCCTTAAGGGACCCAATGCCTGCACCGAGAATGATGAAAGCAATAGCCATGGTAGTCATATATTCTATACGGCCATGTCCAAATGGATGTTCCTTATCGGCCCCTTTTGCAGCCAGTTTTGTACCGACAATCGTCAACACCGACGAAAGAACGTCTGTTAAGTTATTTACTGCATCAAGGATTATGGCGATGGAATTCGATGCCAATCCTATTATCATCTTAAAAATGACAAGCACCACATTGCCTATAATGCCCTTGATACTGGCGAGCGTAATACCCCGATTACGTTCAGCACTATTATCTTGTAAAATCATACTATTACACCTCTTACATACTATATGTACAATATTAAATAATTTATATGTGTACGTTTATTTGTATTATAGCTTATGGATTATCATTTGTCACTATAATTTTCAATATATTTTCACGAAATCCATTGATTTTACTGAACTTATCAGTCATTCTCATTTCTCAATTAGAAACTTTTATATAGTTAAGAACTCATTCTACTACTGAATGCCCATTCTAATTAAGCTTGAACGGTTATACGGTCTCCAGAACGCATATGTGTAAAAACAACCTTCATTGCACGTAGTGCAAATGGTTCTCCCGTAGATTTCGCCCCATACAATGTATCCCCTAACAAAGGATGACCTATATGACTGAAGGCCACTCGAATTTGATGTGTTTTACCTGTATATAAGCGAACTGCCACTGCTGTACAAGGCTGATTTTCTAAGTTATGCACAGAATTATCCACAATTCCACCCTGTTTATCCACAGTATTCACTGTGCTGTCCACATTTTCATGGGATATATCCACAATATTTTGTAGGTTATGCACAGAGTTATCCACAGCCCCATCCGGATATCGGTGTAAAACGGTAAAATCAGTCCGTGTTTCTTTCCCCTTAGAATTTACTTCGTAATGAATGCCATCAATACTTCTATCCATAGGAAGCACCAACGAATCCGAATCTGATTCGACAAGGCCTTCAACAATAGCCATGTACCACTTTTCAAATGTGTTATCATCCATTTGTTGTTGATATAAGCTTTGGGCTAGACCGCTTTTAGCAATTACAATACAGCCTGTTGTATCGCGGTCAAGACGGTTCAAAAAACGTACTTTTCGCTTAATACCATGTTCCATAAAATAATGGGCAATGCCATTAGCAAGGGATACTTGATCTTTTGAGTTTACCGTAACACCGGCAGGCTTATCCACAATGAGCAAATCGTCATCTTCATAGAGAATATGTAAATCCATTGCAATTGGCTCATGATCAATCTTCTCTTTGGCCATAGCTATCCAAATTTCATCATCTACGGCAACCTCTGTATGAGGTGTTGCTTTGTGACCATTTACATGGATTAATTTCTCATCAAATAACTTTACCATCGCTTTTCTTGGATATTTAGTATCTAACAGTTGCCCTAATGTTATAGCATCTGTAGTTGCATGTTGTATGGATTCTATATCCTGGGTAGTAACTGACCAAAAAATATCATCTGGTCTATGCGTTTTTCGTGCCATTACATACTCCTTTCTACGAGTTTTACATCCCTTGGCATATAATCAAGAAATGCACTTGGCGCTGTGCCTTGGCCCCGTTGTGATTCATTGGTATAGGTAATAACCAGCTCCTGTTTTGGTCGCGTAATGGCCACATAGAACAAGCGTTTTTCTTCATCCTCATTGCCCTCGCGTAAGGACATAAAACTAGGAAAGGTCCCTTGATTCATACCTGCCAAAAATACATGGTCAAACTCACTACCCTTTGCTTGATGAACCGTAATAATCGGTATCTTAGATTGTTTACTCATCTGTTGTGGCTCACCAGCCGTCAAGGCAGCTAATTGCAAAATATGATTGAGACGAGCTAATCCCGTTGTACCTTCATATTCCTTATCTAATGATTCCATAATACGATACAAATCTCGTATATGTTCAACCTTGGCCATTTCGCCATGACTCTTATAATAGTCTAGTACGCCCATTTGATTCATAATATAGGCCAATAATTCCGTAGGATTATCGGTATGCATCTTTCTGCGCAAGGTTGCCATTTGAGACGCAATCGTTGTGAAAGCCGCCTTATATTGATTAATGGCTACCATGCGATCCGTCGTTGTGGGCATAATATTTTCACGGACTGCGTAGATTAATAATTGGCCCGTAGCGATAATATCATCCATCGCATTATGGGTAGGCGTATGATTGATAGGAAAATATTTTGACAAAAATCCTAACTTATGATTTTCCAGTGTTGGATAGAACCGTCTAAAGATATCTAGTGTATCATATACGGCCTTAAATTGAGGCTCGCCTAAATTATGGCGCGCTAATTCGTGGCTCAAAATACTAATATCATAATTTACATTATGGCCTACAATGATACGATTGTTAGAAAATTCTTTGAAAGCCTCCAGTACGACCTTTGGACTTTCACCATGCTCTGCTAAATATGCATCCGTAAAGCCATGAACGAGTTGAGAGGTACCTACCGATTTACCAGGATTGATAAACCGTTCAAACCGTTCTATTTCATTGCCATCTTTATCAATGCGCATTGCCGCAATTTGTATAATTCTATCTTGTGTCGTATCAGTACCGGTGCTTTCTACATCGTACACCACCACTTCCCCCACCTCAAGACCAGCTACCAATTTGGCATATGGCTCAGCTTCAAAGATAGGCATATCCATAAAATCCGTCAATTTTAGCCCTACACTGCGATTTTTTGGACTTTCAATATCGCGAATACGCGCGTCGCCAATGCCCGATACATAGCGTTTAATAATGCGTTTCGCACTAACCGCATCATTAGGATTCATCAAGAGCTTAAAGTACGCCATGATATCCTTGATTTCCTGACGGCGGAAGAATTTATATTCATCAATAATCATAAACGGACGACGTTCAGATTCTGGCTTGTCTTGATTATATCGTTCAAACTGTTCACTTAAACGCTGTGCCTTGCGATTATCGCGAACCAACACACCGATAGATGCATTCTTTGGAAGCGCGCAAATACGGTCATAAATAAATTTTGATTCCGTATATTCATTACGACAATCTTTCACAAGGACAGGTGCCCCATCACTAGCACTGTTAGCCTCTGGCATTTCATCGTACACAGTTCCAACGAGTTGAGGAAACATGTTCTGCAATGTTTTAAAAGCCATTGTAAACAAAGTGCGATTAGAGCGATAGTTTTTATAGAATATGATTTTTAGAGGATTAAAATCACGGGTAAATGCCTCTAATAAACAGAACGGATCTGAGCCGCGCCATTCGTAGATAGTTTGGAAATAGTCGCCACATAAAAGAACGTGATTGCCTTCCCATAGCATTTCCATAACCTTATATTCTAATGAGCCCGTATCTTGCATTTCATCAACGGAAATATATTGATAGTGACTACGCCACCGTTCTCGAATATCTGGATTTTGAAATAGTCGATGCACACCACAGATTAAATCAGTAAAATCAACGCCGTGAACAGATTGTAAACTTTCATCATAACGAGCAATCCATTCATGACCATGAGCCCAAAAGTCCGACAAGTCCTCAGTAGCAAGAGTATTGTAATTGTAAAATAATTTCTCTATTTGCTTAGATTGCTCCCGCTCTAAACGTTGTATCGTTCGTTTGTAATCATCTATCAACGATTCAGAATAGAATTCATACACAGAGCGATATTCCTTTACCATGCTTATAAGGCTAGCAAAGTTCATATCCCGCATATTTCTCGGTTTATATGGCAAATATAGTTCTTTACAATCCTCTTCATCAAATATGGTCACATCTGTATAGAGCGACTCATCTCGTTTGCCCTCTTGTTGAAGAACGTAAAAACAAAAGCTGTGGAACGTACTAATCTCCACAGCCTTTGCAGGTTGGCCAACGAGGGATTCGATGCGCAACTTCATCTCTTGTGCTGCCTTATTTGTAAAGGTCATGCACAAAATCTGATGCGCCTCGCAGCGGCCACTTTCAATAATATGGGCCACTCGATAAGCCAGTGTATTCGTTTTTCCCGTCCCAGCGGACGCCAACAAGAGGATATTTCTATCTAGTTCATCGATGACGCGTTGTTGTTCGCTATTGATAACCATGATATCCTCTCCTTATTTTATAAGCCGTAGTATAGAGCGGCCAGTACCATCGGAATGGGGCCAAATAGTACGGTCAAAGCCCACACACCAAAGCCAATATCCATTGGTATATGCAATACATAGATACATACCATGTATGTCACAATGCCTAATACTACATTTAGAGCTACCTTTTTAATAGTAAAAAAAGCAAGTTTCAAGGCGATAACAATGACCAATACAGATATAATCGCCTCAGTCATAGGCGCTGCCAATAATGGCGCGAGTAATACGTTCATATTATCCTTTCATCTCCTGGCGGTTTACAACGGCACCGCCCAAGGTCAATTCATCGGCATATTCGATATCTCCACCTACAGGAACACCGCGGGCAATACGCGTTACCTTGATGCCAGTCGGCGCTAGTAGACGTGCCAAATATAAGGCCGTCGCCTCCCCTTCTACATCAGGGTCCGTTGCGAGAATAACCTCTTGTACGACACCATCACGCAAACGAGCAATCAGCTCTTTAACGCGAATGTCTTCAGCACCGATGCCCTCTAAAGGTGACAACGCCCCCTCTAAGACATGGTAGAGCCCCTTGTAATCACCGCTGCGTTCAATGGCAATCACATCACGAGACGTTTCAACCACCATAATCGTGGTTTGATCCCGATTAGGATTAGAGCAAAATTCACAAGGGTCCTGCGCAGATAGATTAAAACAGATAGAACAATGGCGGGTTGCCCCTTTAGCTTCAACAATGGTATTGACCAATCGGTCCACCTCTTCTTGCGGCATTTCCACAAGATGGTATGCCAAGCGACGGGCAGATTTTGATCCAATGCCTGGCAATCTGCGCAACTGTTCTACGAGCCGTTCTAATGCGTTTGTCATTTAGAATAAACCTGTTGGCAAGTTAAGACCACCTGTTACCTTGCCCATTTCTTGAGACAATAGGTCATCTACTTTTTTGCTTGCTTCATTAACAGCAGCCATTACCAAATCTTCAAGCATTTCCACATCTTCAGGATCAACTGCGGACGGATTCAACTTCAAAGATTCAATCATCTTTTCGCCATTCATAACAACGGTAACAGCACCGCCACCTACGGATGCTTCTACCGTACGTGTTTTTAACTCTTCTTGCATTTTTTTCATGTCAGCTTGCATTTTTTGAACTTTTTTCATCATGCCTGCCATATTGCCCATACCTTTACCGAACATTGTATTTCCTCCTTATAGGACTATGAAAGTCCTTGCAAAATAAATTAACTATATACTGAAAATTGCAATTTACTCTTCTATGACCTCTACATAAATGTCATGGTCTTCTGAAAGTTTCTCTAATGTTTTAGCCAACAGTGGGTTTTGTTGTTCTTCAACGCCCATATGTTCAGGGTCCCACTGGTATTCACGCTTTGGGACGGCTTCTACCTCCACGGTGGCACCGCTATCCATAGGCCGATTGATAACTTCACCATCATCGGTCATTACCTGTGTTCCGTCTAAACTCATAACGGGTATACCACCGTCATCATGAGCCGTCTTTTTCTTAGCAGATGAATCCTCATCTCCCTTACTGCTCGGTGGTTTTATACCTCTTGCTTTAAGAGCAGCTAACGCAGCCTCTCTAGCATTATTGCGAGCTTCGGAGCTTATAGGCTCTGGCGGTTTTACACCACCAGATACATCTTGGGTTTCAGATTGTATAGTAGCTCCAGACTTCTCTTCAGTATCCTGATTCGCTATAGGCGTAGAGGATATTGTTTCACCATTATCAAGTAAGTCTGTTTCTACCGGTGGTAGCGGGGCCTCAACAACCGGTGTAGGCTGTGGCCTCTTAGGCTGTACAGCTCGATTGGACCGCGCTCCGCTAGCCATCATATATTCTTTATAAACATCTGTCTCTATATCGACAATCTCTAAAGACACGGAATAGCCCAACGCATATTGGAACGCTAATGCAATTTCCTTGCGATTTGCTTCATTAGTAGCCAATGTAAGAGATATTCCCTTTTTAAAAGCTACTACTGCTTTTTCACGATCTACATAAATAACTTGGCCTTGACCAATAATATTATATGCTAATCCCTTATCGCTGTCCTTTAGATATTTTATCACAGTAGTCTGAATGGTTCTATATTCCCCAGAGTCCACCATGGTTTCACCGATAACAGCGACTTGGCTAATACCTGTATTCTTCTGACGGCCCGTATGTCTCGTCGTTCGAGACGTACCAGTCTTAGGTTGTACTGCACCAGAATTCTTCATCGGTGGTGGAGTCATACCAACACCATGCATAGGTGGCGGCGTCAAACCTATAGTAGCCGTTTGATTACTACCGCTAGGTTTCGATTCCGCTACAATAGGTGAAGGCTTATAATTTGTTGGCACCTCATGAATCGTAACAGATTCGTATTCCTCCATAGGCGGTGGAATGAAATCATCATCTACCACATTTGATCTTGATGCATTAGGTGTAGCCACAAAATTAATAGATGGCGCCGCCATCGGTGGACCTTGTTGTTCCAATTTGGCCAGCCGATTGAGTACGCCTTCACGTGACTCGCGTTCAGACTGTTCTAATGCAGCCAAACGGTCCTCCACATCGTCATGAGCCTTGGATACGCCTGCACATAAAACCAATAGGCCCATTTCAATAACCGTGCGTGGATTATCTACCTGTTTCGCATCGCTCATGATGGATTGTAACTGTTTAATATATTGATTGATGGTACCAAACTCAATGTCTTTTGCTTGTTCTAAGAATTCAGTGCGGAACGAATCATATACCTTTAATTCCTCCGCATCAGGAGCGACCTTAGCAATCAATAGAGCCCGTAAGTGTTGCGTAAGGGCCTCCATAATTTGAGCCCCATCACGCCCTTCACTGAGTGCATTTTGAATATATTTCAATACAGCTGGGCCATCTCCATTATGCAAGGCAGATAGGAATTTAATAATCCAGTCCTTACTAACGAGGCCAATGAGTTCCTCTACAACGGCCGGTGTAATCTCGCCACTGGCCATGCCCACACATTGATCGAGAATACTTAACGCATCGCGCAAGCCACCATCCGCATGAACCGCGATGAGACGTGCTGCATTATCTTCTAAGGCAAAGCCTTCTTTATCCGCAACATATTGTAACCGCTGTGCAATATCATCAGATGTGATACGTCTAAATGTATATCGTTGGCAACGAGATACGATGGTAACAGGCAGTTTTTCAATCTCAGTGGTCGCAAAGATGAACATCACGTGATCTGGTGGTTCCTCTATCGTCTTTAATAGGGCATTCCACGCTTCATTGGTAAGCATATGGGCTTCGTCGATGATGAATACCTTTTTACGCCCCTCTACAGGCATAAACTTTACGCTTTCACGTAAAGCACGAATCTCATCGATACCACGATTCGACGCCGCATCAATTTCGAGGACGTCCATAGACTGACCACTCAAAATCGATTTACATACGCTACATTCATTACAAGGATGGTCGGTAGGGCCATGTTCACAATTAATGGCACGTGCAAAAATCTTAGCCATACTTGTCTTACCAGTCCCGCGCGGGCCGGCAAATAGATACGCATGAGCCACCTTATCCTCGCGAATAGCGCGCATCAACGTATCTGATACCTGATGTTGCCCAACCACATCGGTAAACGTCTGCGGACGATACTTACGATATAGCGCCATATATGCCATAGGAACACCCCCTTTTCCCTGTAAACAGTCCGTAATTAGCAATACTTTATTATACCATATTACACAAAAAAGAGGGCGTCCTTTCACGTCCTCTTTGCATGTAACTAATACCCGTTTTAGCTTCAATAATAGAATAAAAAAAGCGGCCCCCAAGGCCGCCTTGCAATATTCGATCACGACAGCCCCCGGGTTCCCCGTGGCACATGAAGGTTACCGCTTAGTGCTGCTACCTCTCAGTCCTGACACGATTCACAGGCCCCCATTGCACGGGCCCGAGAACTGCCATGATCCAATATTGCAATACAAATATTATACATGAAAATGCCTCTATAGTCAAAACTATAGAGGCATTCTACATTACATTCTCTCTAAGTTATATTAGATTAGAACTTATTTTGCATATTTTTCTTTAAATGCAGCCAATTGAGCTTCTTCTAAGGACAAGCCTTGTTCTTTGAATCGTTCAATAGCAGCATGCATTTCTTCGTATGCTACAGGAACAACCTTAGTAAATCTATTTGCAAAGTTATTCCAGTTTTCAAGGATATGACGGCCTTTTGTGGAATTAGTATGCAATACATGTTGTTCGACTAATTCTTTGATTCGTTTAAGGTCATCATTATTAGCAGGACGTAATTCTACAAGACCAGTATTTACATAACGTTCATCGCAATCGAGGATGTACGCATAGCCACCGGACATACCGGCTGCGAAGTTACGACCAATTTTACCGAGTACAAGAACCTCGCCACCTGTCATGTATTCACAACCATGGTCGCCTACACCTTCCACAACAGCTGTAATACCACTGTTACGAACAGCGAAACGTTCACCAGCTACACCATTGATATAGGATTTACCAGATGTAGCACCATAGAAGGCAACGTTGCCGATAAGAATGTTTTCATCAGCTTCAAAAATAGATTTCTTAGGAGGGTAAACAACGATGGTACCGCCGGATAAACCTTTACCGAGGTAGTCATTCGCATCCCCTTCGAGTTCTAATGTCATGCCTTTTGGAATGAAAGCACCAAAGGATTGACCTGCAGAACCTTCAAAGTTCAACTTAATTGTGTTATCTGGAAGTCCGCTTTCACCATAACGACGTGTTACCTCAGAACCAACTAATGTACCTACTACACGGTTAATGTTGTTGATAGCCAATTTAGCGCGAATAGGTTTTTGATCTTCGATAGCAGGACGGCACATACGCAAGAGTTTGGACATATCCAATGTGCGTTCTAATTCATGATCTTGATCGATGGTATGCATATGACCAACAGACGCATCGATGTATGGATGGAACAAGATACGTTTCAAATCGACACGAGACAATTTGAAGTTATCGTCTTGAGATTTTTGACGAACCAGATCGATACGGCCAACGAGTTCAGCTACGGAACGGATGCCTAAGCGAGCCATGATTTCACGCAATTCACGTGCAATGAAGATCATCAAGTTTTCTACATATTCAGGTTTGCCGTTGAAACGAGCACGTAATTTTTCATCTTGTGTAGCCACGCCATAAGGGCATGTATTGAGGTTACATACACGAGCCATTTTACAGCCTACAGCTACAAGTGGTAATGTACCGAAACCAAACAACTCAGCACCAAGCATAGCCGCAACAGCTACGTCGAAACCAGTCATCAATTTAGAGTCTACCTCTAATTGAACGCGGTCACGCAAACGGTTGAGCATCAATGTTTGATGAGTTTCAGATAAACCAAGTTCCCAAGGCACACCAGCATGTTTTACAGATGTACGACCAGCCGCACCTGTACCGCCGTCATAACCGGAAATCAAGATATTATCTGCTTTTGCTTTCGCCACACCAGCTGCGATTGTACCAACGCCAGCTTCGGAAGTCAATTTAACGGAAATGCGAGCATCTTTATTGACGCATTTCAAATCGTAAATTAATTCCGCCAAGTCTTCGATAGAGTAAATATCATGATGTGGTGGAGGAGAAACAAGTTCTACACCTGGTGTGGAGTGACGAGCCTTACCGATTTCAGGATATACCTTTTTACCTGGTAATTGACCACCTTCACCTGGTTTAGCACCTTGTGCACATTTGATTTGCAATTCTTTGGCATGAATCAAGTAATTAGCAGTTACACCGAAACGACCGGATGCAATTTGTTTTACTTCAGAGTTCATGCTATCCCCATTAGGCAATGGTTTAAAACGTGCAGAATCTTCGCCACCTTCACCGGAGTTAGATGTAGAGCCAAGACGATTCATCGCAATAGCGATTGTTTCATGCGCCTCTTTACTGATGGCACCATAACTCATAGCGCCTGCTTTGAAACGTTTTACGATGGATTCTTCAGGTTCAACCTCTTCAATAGGAATACCGCCGCCTACAGGATAGTTCAATTCCATCAAGGAACGCAATGTTACATGGTAATCGTTGCGGATAGCTTTAGAGTATTCTTTATATTTAGCATAGTCGCCGTTGATAAGAGATTCTTGTAAAAGATCAATTGTTTTAGGGTTGAATAAATGTTCTTCCCCGTCTTTTACAGGGCCGTACCAACCGCCTGGTTCAAGAACAGATTCGTCTTTTTTGAAAGCTCGATCAAAACGAGCCAACGCTTCTGTAGTAACACCATACAAACCAATGCCACCAATACGTGTCGGTGTATTTACGAAATATTTTTTAATGAAATCAGAGTTAAGACCTAATGCTTCAAAGATTTGAGCACCATGATAGGAACGCACTGTGGAAATACCCATTTTGGACATAACCTTCATAATACCACCGACGGCAGCCTTAATGTAGTTTTGTTCCGCCTTTTCTAATGTAATATCACCAAGGCGTTTGCGCGCATGTAAGTCTTTGACTGTTTCAAATGCCAAATAAGGGTTGATAGCAGTTACACCATAACCGATCAATGTACAAAAATGATGTACCTCACGAGGTTCACCAGATTCAAGAATCAAGCCAATTTCTGTACGCAATACTTTGCGAATCAAATGATTATGAACAGCTGCCACAGCTAAAAGTGCTGGAATTGGCGCATGGTTCGCATCAACACCACGGTCAGATAAAATCAATACGTTTTGATCTGTACGTGCTGCTTCTTCTGCTTTTTCACACAACTCTTTAAGCGCTTCGCGCATTCCGTCTACACCCTTAGATGGGTCAAAGAGGATTGGCAATGTCACAGATTTCATACGACGGCAAGCAAGAGCTTTGATAGATGCCAATTCTTGGTTTGTAAGGATTGGTGTACGCATAGACAATGCATATGTACCAGTCTTATTAGGATCTGTTAAGTTGCCGGAGTTGCCAAGCATTACGCGTGTAGATGTAACCATTTCTTCACGAATCGAATCGATTGGAGGATTTGTTACTTGCGCGAACATTTGCTTGAAGTAGTTGTATAGTAATTGTGGTTTTTCAGAGAGGATTGCCAAAGGCGCATCGGCACCCATGGCACCTACAGGATCTTTACCATCCTTTGCCATAGGTACAATCATGCGTACCAAATCTTCTTGAGTATAGCCAAATGCTTGTTGTTGCCTAAATAAATCTTCTACAGCTGGCACATCGCTTTCATCAGCTTGTGTAATTTCAGACAAATGAATAACATGTTCTTTTATCCATTCATCATATGGCAATTCAGTTGCAATGCGTTGTTTAATTTCATCATCGGAAATGATACGTTGTTCTGCCGTATCGATAAGAAGCATTTTGCCTGGTTCCAAACGGCCTTTAGCGCGAATATTTTCCGCATTTTCATTCACAACGCCCACTTCGGATGCCATGATAACGCGGTCATCTGTTGTTACATAGTAACGAGCAGGACGCAAGCCATTACGGTCGAGAACACCGCCGATAACAGTACCATCAGTGAAGCCCATAGCAGCAGGACCATCCCATGGTTCCATCATAAAGCTATTGAATTCGTAGAAGTCATGTTTTTCTTGGCTCATGAGCTTATTGCGTTCCCAAGGTTCAGGAATCATCATCATAATCGCATGAGGCAAGGAACGACCTGTCATGTGCAAGAATTCCAATGTGTTATCGAACATAGCAGAGTCAGAACCGCTATCATCTACTACAGGGAATACCTTTTTAATATCAGGGAACAATGGAGACTCAGCTTTACCTTCACGAGCATTAATCCAGTTTACGTTACCGCGAATTGTATTAATTTCACCATTATGAACTAAAAAACGGTTAGGATGCGCCCGAGCCCAGCTTGGGAATGTGTTCGTACTAAAACGGGAGTGAACCATTGCCAATGCAGATGTAAAATCAAGGTCGCTCAAATCAAGGTAGAAGTCACGCAATTGACCAGGAGTCAACATACCTTTATATACAATTGTTTTAGAGGACAAAGATGCAATATAAAAGTCGCTAGATAGTTCCTTACTCAATGGAATAATGCGTTTTTCCGCCAATTTACGGATAACATATAACTTACGTTCAAATTCCGCATTATTCGTTACATCAGGGCCTTTACCAATGAGAATTTGGATCATCCAAGGACGAATAGCAGCCGCTTCCTTACCAACTTTAGTACCATCTACAGGCACTTCACGCCAACCGAGAACGACTTGCCCCTCTTCGCGTACTACTTCTTCAAAAATACGTTTTTGCTCATTGCGAAGACTTTCATATTTATGCGCAAAAATCATGCCCACACCATATTCGCCTGCTGCAGGTAAACTAATGCCCAACACTTCGCATTCACGTTTAAAAAATTCATGTGGGATTTGTACCAAGATACCAGCACCATCGCCTGTATCCTTATCTGCACCAGCACCACCACGATGCTCAAGACGCTCTAAAATACGCAAGCCATCATCGATGATATCATGGGATTTTTTGCCCTTAATATTTACGACAAAACCCATACCACAGGCATCTTTTTCAAATTGGCTGCTATACATGCCATTTGCTTCAAGTCTAGCCTGATCTAAACGTTGTTGATCAATAACGCTACCATTCATCTCCATAGCTTTTGTACTCCTTCTCATATCACTTGATGTTTCACAACCTCTATAATCATTATATATAAGCCTTGTGAAAGTTAATTCCATTTCAATATTCATATAAAATTCAAATTCTATAGAATTTAGTGTCTATACACAGTATACCAAAGTCCACTGTAAATTGATAATATAAAAACCGCAATCTAACTTGCGGTAAAATCATAGCCATATGCGTATTTTGTATACATGATTCATTATAGGAAAACAAAAAGGGGTAAAATTTTTCCACCAGCCGATTTTACTTAGCCCTCAAGGCTTCGTATGGCTAGCGTCAAAACTTTAACCCCTTCCCTTTACAGTACTACTACTGGTAGTTATAGATTAAGCAAACACTTCATCAAAGCGTGCTTCATCAATCAACGTTCCTACATAGAAATCGCTGAAGATACCATATCGTGCACTCGCTTCTTCAAAGCGCATATCGTAAACAATTTTCTTGAATTGGATGTCATCATTACTAAAAATAGTAACGCCCCATTCCCAATCATCAAGACCAACACCACCTGTAGTGTACTCAGATAGTACCTCTAAATATGGTCTACCAGTGATGCCATGCTCACGCATCATACGACCGCGTTCCTCTGGAGGCAACATATACCAATTATCATTGCCTTCACGCTTCTTCGTCATATTATAAAAACAAATATATTTATCCTTTGGTACAGTTGGATACAATTTCGCATCCACCTCAGGCGTATCAAGCTTAGCTTTCACATATGCACTAACCTCGGTTACAGACGTATAAGAATACGTTTGAACAAGCACAGACGCAATCGTTAAACGACGGAATTTGCGTTCCCATTTCGCCAAATCCTCAAGAGACGGCGCCAAAATCCACAACAAAAGATCGCCCTTATAACCATTCACATCATAGAATGCATAACTGCCTTCTTTAGCTTGGTGCATAGACTCCAACTCAGCCAAAAACGCCTTTAACTCACCGCGAGCCTCAGCCTTCTCCTCTGCATCAAAACAATTCCAAGCACTAAAATCCATGGAAAACACCATATGTTGACTATGCCAACCCTCAACAGTAGGAATTGCCTTACCCATAATACCACTCCTTTTCACATAAAATATATAAAACACAATTTACAATTACAAAATCGAGCCCCTAGCCCGAAGACCGTTTTCCTCTAACCTAGGCTAAAGGACCTTGTACTAGCTAGAGACTAAAATCCGCTACAGTAGGCAATGGATAAGCCTTCTGAAGCGACTTTAGTAAGTCGAGGCCCTAGGCCGAAGACCGTTAAGCTAGCTGGAGCTGAAGGAGACTTATCCATCGCCGGCAACGTAGTACTTATACCAACAACCTATTGACGCCCATACCGAATCGGCTACGTAGAATTACAACCGTTGCACAAGTTCCTTAGCCTGCTTCACCCCATCCGGTATCCCAATCCCATCAAACGGTGTCCCAATGAGATACAAATTAGGATAATGTTCTTTCACATGCTCCCGAACGGCTGCAATAGCAGCACGATGGCCCACATTATATTGAGGCATACAATGTATTAAACGATTGATCTTAATCCACTCTGGATTAGCTTTAAAGTTCATAATACGTTGAATTTCTTTAAGAGCTAATGCAGAAAGTTCTTCATCACTATAGCGCTCCACCACATCATTACCAGGTTTACCGATAAAAACGCGAAGAACGATTTTATCATCTGGCGTTGTTTGTGGCCATTTTTGATTTAATATGGTACACGCCGTTAATGGTGTATCCGTTTTACGAGTAATCAACAAGCCAGAGCCTTTTAGTTCGCCATCAAAGGTCGCTTTATCAAAGGCCATGATTGCAATAGCACAACTGGATTGTTCCATATTGCGTACGCCATCAAATCCAGTATCTCTAATAAACCAATCTTTATACGTAGCTGGTGGTGTAGAGATAACCAACATATGGGAGGTTTCTTCTCGACCATTCACATTATAACGATACACTGCATCAGCATACGATATATCTCGAACAAGGGCCTTAGTAGTCAATGTAACATTAGATGGCATTTGTTCCACAATCGCACTTACCACGCTTTCAAGACCACCCGTTAATTGTCTAAACATACCGGATTGTGATGCGGTTCCTTTTGATGCTTTTAGATTTCCATTCGTTCGCTGAATACTAGATTGTTTCTTATCAAATTGAGCATCCGTCATCGTTCCTTTACCAGCACGGGGAACGTCGCCTTCATTAACAGCACCTTTGGCAGCCTTAGAGACACCTGCCTTTTGATGGCTCATCTTAGCAGCAATCATGCCCTTAACCATATTGCCATATTTTTGTTCTACTTGAATAAAATGCGGAAACGTAGATAATAGACTGATTTTATAAATATCGCCACCATAAATACCCGCCAATAATGGCTCAATTAATTTATCCATCATTTCTTGACCTAAATGATAGCGGAAGAAATGACCAATCGATACATCACCGTGAGCATCTAAGGGATACGGTTTCTTAAAATAATCAAGACCAGCACGCACTTTACCAGCCCAGGAAATTAAGGTCGCTTTCACAAAAGGCATCATTTCCGTAGGAACGCCCATGATGGAACCACCTGGAATTGGGTGAATGTTACCGCGGTCATACACATAGGCCTGCCCCGTTTCATTGGATACAAGCGTATCTGCTAGACCAAGATCTGTAATGAGATCCGTCATTTCCGTTTTGCGGCCCAAGTAGGAATCCGGGCCTAACTCAACAACAAAGTCATCTACTTGTTGCGTTTGAATTTTACCGCCAAATCGAGGGGCCTGTTCATATAATTGTATCTGCCAATCTGGTTTGGCATGGCCTAAATAATAGGCTGCAGTAAGCCCCGTAAGGCCACCACCAACAATCGTTACCTTCACTTATTAATCCTTTCTCGTATAGCCTTTGCCATGGCCTCCATAAATAGGGTATTTCCATTGGGCATAGGCAGACGTTCATATGTAGCCCCAGCATTTTCAACGATATTCCGACAAATAATATCATTATCATACAAAATTTCTACATGATCGCTAACAAACCCAAAAGGAATACATACAATCCGTTTTGCTCCATCTATAAGAGCCTGTTCAATGACACTTTCAATGGTAGGACCTAACCATTCACCATAGGGCGCCGCACTTTGCCATGCCTGATACCAGTGATTAAGGCCTACCATTTTTGCAATTTGATTTGATGCGGACATGACTTCATCTTCATAGCTACCAACCGTTGAAGTAGGTACACTATGGGCAGAGAAAATACAGGCTGTATCAGCTTGTAATGGATTCGCGGCCATCAACTGTGAACGCCAGTATTCAAAAAACTGTGGTCTATTCCACCAAGATTTGATAATTTCACAAGATATATCCGGATACGCTCGTAATATAGAATGTAATTTCCGTTCATACGCGCCCGTTCCAACCATAGAATAAAACGGCGATGTGACAATGCATAAAATAGAAGTATATCCTGCAGCTGCTATGGATTCTACAGCTTGTTCCATACTATTAGGCATATGAAGATAGGCCAAATACATCGCGTCTATTGCCAATAGGGATTTAAGAGTTTTCTTTTGATCTTCCCCCATCGTTTGCAACAGCTTATTATCCCATTGTCCGATGGCATCGTAACGAGCAGTTAGAACCTTCAATTCTCGTTCTGTCGGAATTTTTCCGCGTCGAATGCTCGTCAAATAGGGTAATAAATCAGATGGTTGACGAGGTGTACCAAAAGATAATAACAGTATAGCCTGCCTCATATTATCGGCTTTCACGAGTCCACAATTCACGGCTCTTTTCATGAACATAGTCTGTCAACCAATGTAATTTTGCTGGGTCTGCCTCAGGGAATACGCCATGCCCTAAGTTAAATACATGTTTACCATGGCGAACGCCATCCATTAAGATTTCATCTACCACCTTGGCTATTGTTTTTGTATCCCCGTATAAATAAGCCGGATCAAGGTTTCCCTGTACTGTTTGTGTAACACCTCTATCCTTAGCCGCTCCAAGAGAGCTTCGCCAATCTAAGGCGATAACATCAAGAGGTAATTTAGCCCAAGTAGAAACAAGGTGGTCTGTACCGACACCATTCATAGCGAGCGGCAAGTTAGGGAATCTAGATTTTACTGTGGAAATAATACGTTTCATATGAGGGAAAATAGCTTGCTCATATTCTGTACTATTAACGGCCCCCACCCAAGAGTCAAAGATTTGTAAAGCATTAGCACCAGCGCGCGCTTGCATTGACAAATACTCGATGGACATATCCGCTAGTTTTTCCATTAGTCTATTCCAAATTTCGGGTTCGCTGATTAACATCCCACGAGTTTTGTTATAACTTTTCGTAGGACCTCCTTCAATAAGGTAAGACGCGATAGTGAATGGTGCACCACAAAAGCCAATAAGAGGTACATCAAGCACCTCAGTAGTCAACAACTCAATAGTTTTGGAAATATACTCTACCTTTGTTGCATCAAACGCATATAATCGTTCAATATCTTCCATACGGCGTATTGGAGTATCAAATACAGGACCTACACCAGGTTTAATATCCACATTCACGCCAATAGCCACCATAGGGCTCATAATATCCTTATAAAGAATAGCCGCATCAACGCCATATTCTTTAACAGGCAGTTCTGTCACTTGTGCGCAAAGTTCTGGTTGTTTGGTAATTTCGAACAATGTGTACTTCTCTTTTATCTTACGATATGCAGCCTGACTGCGCCCTGCTTGGCGCATATACCATACCGGTGTTATGCCAGGGTTCTTGCCCTGAATCATATCTAAATAAGCAGTATTCAAACTTCCACCCCTTTCTACAAAACACACCCATACATGTATATAAGATTTTATATTAGAATGTCACGCTTATATTAAAAGTGTACCCCAAAAGTGATGAATATGCAAAACCACTTATTATCTATATTTTTAGGGATAGAAATTTATGCACGTTGTAATATATGCGTATCTATACCAGCAATAGCTTGACCCATGTAATACACTTGTTGCTGACATGTAAACAACCAAATTTGTTGATGTTCACCAAGTTCAGCTAACAACTCAAGTGCACTCTTTTGGCGATCTTCATCAAAGCGGACTAGGATATCATCTAATATGATTGGCAATGCATCCACTTGGTACGAAAAGACCTTTGCTAGTGCCAAACGCAACGCGAGATACACCTGATCCGCTAAACCACTAGACCAATGATAAATCGGTAATCGTTCACCCCGTTCATTCAAAAGGGCTAAACCGTCTTGCAATCCCCACATATCAAATGTATAAGCACCATTCGTTAATCGTTTAATATACTGAGATGCTAATTCTAACATCTTTGGTTGTGACTCTTCTTCGTATGATTGTTGCGCTCGTTCCATACAATGAGCGATGACAACTTGAGTGGCCCAATCTTCCAAGGCAGATTCCAATTCAGATTCTAACTCTTGTCGTTGTTGAATGGCTTCCCGTTGCTCCTGATCTGAACCCAATGCACGCATAGCTTCCACGATTTGGCCTCGTTTCTCATAGAGGTTAGCCATCGCATCCTTGCGCGCATTCAGCTCTTGATCTGCATGGGCTAATTCATCAGTCCAATTCTCTTTATTCCCCTCACGCAAGCGGCGATAGAATAAATCTTTATTTTCACCATCTGGAGTTAACAAATCAAGCTGTACTTGGCTTTGTTTGTAAATCGTTTCCCATTGCTTAAACTGATCTTCATCAATGAGTTTTTGACGATATTCATTGGCGCCGGATAATCCGCTTTTTTCAAGCAATGCTTTTTGTTCTAGCAAAAGCTCTTTTTCCTTGCGATGCCAATTATCATACTCCATACGATAGCTCTTACGCTGTGATTCTTTTTGTTCCCAACGAATCATTTGTTGTTGAAAGTTTTTATATTGGTTATAAATACGTTTTAGCTCAGTAGGAGACACAGGGGCTTCAACACCAAGGTTATACCATAAGGTAACAGCTTGGTCCTCTATAAGGCGCAAAGATTCCTTATGTTCATCTAAGCGTTTCTCATATCCTTCAATAGTCCGCAATTGTTCAGAGTACTGGTCATATTCATGCTTCATACTAAAGAAATCATCTTCATCGAGACTCTTGGCAGCCCCTTCAGGAATCCATGCTTGCCATTCAGCCAAGGCTTTTTCATAATTAGCCTGTAATTGTTTACCTTCATCATTGTAACGTTGCTCAATAGCTGCCGTTTCCAAGTTCGGTACATCTGACGCCACAGGTAAAGGTGCATCCAATTGTGTTTCTAAATACGACTTACGTTGCTGTAAGCGTTCTAGTTCACGCATCAACCGAGCTACATCGGAATCATCTACATGGCGAAGGCGCCATCCATACCAGAACAATCCCAGTCCAAGTATTAATAGAATAATACCACCGATGCTATATAGTACAGATTCCAGCGCAATGAGGCCTGCTAGCGACATCAATACACCAATAACGGCTCCAATCCCTCCAATACGTTGCAACCAAATCGGCATCGCGGCCATACGTATGGAACCATGTTCTCCAAGTCGAGACTCTAGATCTGCAATATCGGTCATAACGGCCTGCAACTCTTGCTGAGCCCAGGTGTTAACAGGGCTATTTTCACCAGTGTCAACAGATGAACTATCTTCACTTATTTTTGGTTCTTTTTGCAAGGATGGTGCTTGGCTTTGCCAATATAATAATTGGTCCTTTGCGGTACGCAATCGTTTGGATAAACGTTCCCCTTCAAACCAATTCACATCAGTTGGCACCGATTCATCCTTGCGCCATGAAGATTGTAACCCTCTCGAGAAATCAAGTTGCTCTTTAACCTTAGCAATGTAGGCTTCGCCTTCTTCACACTCACGGCGCAATTGTTCCCACTTCGCACCTTGTTGAATCAAATCCTCTATATCTTGGCCATAGGTAGTAAATGGACTATTTGGATCAAAATTTTCCGGTTTTAGTGCTTCTTCTTTATCAAGCCAAAGCTGCATATTCTGACGAGCTTCACGAAGGCCCTCATCGATACTCAAAAACGCATCGCGATCTAGTGTATCAGGAGATGTAAACTGTTGCATACGACGACGCGCCTCTTCGCTACGTCGATACGTATCCCATGCACGAAGCACCATCTCTACGCCTTCACGATAATCTTGCCATTCTTTGATTTGATTCTGAATTTCTGCTTCTGTATCCTCGGAAGCCTTTAACGCTTGTTGTAATTCTACATATTGCGTTTCATGTTCACCCAGTGCGGATAAACGAACCTTATTTTCTTGTAATTGATCTATCAAAACATTGATGCGGCGTTTGCCTGATGCAGACGCAACCAGTAAGTCATTAGCATTGGTTTCAATGCTTTTTACTACACCACCGAGTTGCTCGCCCCCTTCGGCGCCAAAGAATCTAGCTCGTACATCTACTTCATTGAGTATATCTACGCCTTGAAGGTCCTCTAACGTAAGGCCGAATATGCGGTTATACGTTTTTTTATCGAGCCCATGCCACCACAATTGATTCGGCTCGTCCTTTATGCTAGGCTCACCAGGAGAATAAAAATCTAAATTCTTGTTTTGTCGGCCTAAATGATAAGCCGTCCCCTCTTTGTCGAGCTCAAGAGATCCACTTACATAACCATATTTTTTATGTTTACCGCCAAATAAAAGAGAACGCATACCTTCTAATAAGGAGGTTTTCCCACTTTCATTAGCGCCATATACAAGCTGTACACCGTTAGGACCGGATTTAAATGTCCAGTTTTCATACGGCCCAAATGAGTCGAGTCGAATCTGTTTAATGTTCATCGTTTACCCCCATTAACACCGTAACCCCTTCCATTTCACTGCGTTCCATAACTCGTTTCAATACATCGTCTGATAATAAATCTAAATAACTGCCAAGTCGTTTAGACTCAGGACGATCGACCAAGATTTGACGTACGGCCTCAATATCAGTAACGGTTTCATCATAGGCACGTAGATAATCGCCTACCATGTCGGACAATAAACGGCGTTCTGCCAAATTAACAGTAGGACGCGTTTTAGCAATCATGCGGTATGGCATAACAAAAATAGATTTACTCTTTTCCTCTGCCTGCGTCTCCCGTAGCCATAATTTTCGAACGGACTCATCCACGCATAAGCGATGCATTGGACCAGTTCCTACTAAATGGACCGATACCAATGTATTCTTATTATATTTTTTACGTAAGGACTGCTTTTTATGGCTCAACAAATCTAATAAATCACGTTCAGTTTGTATGCCTGCAATATCAATCTTTATATCTTCAAAACGAATGGCACTAGTCTCAATAAATTCTAATTCACAATGTCCATTATGTGATACGTTGACCATATAGCATCCTTTAGCGCCAGATTCCTTCCGATGTAATCCTTGAGGATTGCCCGCATATACGACCATAGGGTCTTCTGAAATCACCTGTGATTTATGGATATGACCTAGTGCCCAATAGTCCATAGCGCCTTGCATGATATCCGTCAAATTACAAGGCCCTGTTACATCATGATGTTCACTGCCCACACTAGATCCAACTGTTCCATGCATGACAGCAAGGGAAAACTCATCTCGTTCAAAGGCTTTATATTGTGCAGCAAAATTAGATTGTTCATTGCCATGACCACAACTGATGCCGTAAACACCACCAACTTCAATATTATTAACCATCAACGGAAATCGTTGTACCTGTGTATCCGAAAACACATGTACATTATCAGGCATTGATAAGCCAGCGCGCCAGCTTTCAGCAGGATCATGATTACCTTGCACCATATATACGGGAATATGCGCCTCCCACAAGCGATACATAGCACGCACAAATCGGACCTGAGCCTCTAAATTATGATCTTCACTATTATAAACATCACCGCTAATCACAACTGCATTAACGCGTTCGCGCACAGCGATTTCAATGATATTATTGAAAGCTTCATAAGTTGCTTCTGCGACAGCACGATCTACATGCCGACTCATCCCCATAGCATATTGAAAAGGAGCCCCTAAATGAAGGTCTCCACAATGTATAAAACGAAAGGGTTGCATATTGTCTCCTTTCCTAACTTATAGAATACTAATATCTAATTATACTATATATTTCTATATAATATGTAAGATATCATATTGTAAACTAATTAATTTATACAGTTGACAATTAGTATACAAGAATACTACAATTACATTGTAAATATATTCGTTTTTATAAGTTAACAATAACAAGGAGGCTATAATGGCACTTCCAGTAGAGCAACAAACCCAGGTGGGTTCTTATGAAAAAATATTAACCATTGCCAATCGTATATTACATGGTGGGGAAATCACTAAAGAGGAAGCCATCGATTTAATCCATACATCCGATGAAGATACCATGATTCTATTGGCTATGGCAGATAAAATAAAACAACATTTCAACGATAATTCCGTTGACATTTGCGCGATTGTAAATGCTCGTTCTGGTAAATGTCCTGAAAACTGTAAATTCTGTGCACAGTCGGCACACCACAATACAGGTGTTCAAGAATATCCATTTATGGATGATGAATCGATTTTAGAGGCTGCTAGAAAAGCAAAAGAAGCTGGTGCTATTCGCTTCTCTATTGTTACAAGCGGTCGCAACACTTCCAACCCTAATGAATTCAACCAAATCTTACGCGTATTAAAAGAAATTCGCGAAAAAATTGGTTTAGAAATTTGTTGTTCCCTTGGTTTGTTAACCTATGAACAAGCTCTTCAATTAAAAGAAGTTGGTGTTACTCGTTATCATTCCAATATCGAAACTGCACCAAGTCATTTCCCTGACATCTGCTCCACACATTCCTATGAGGACAAGATGTCTACCATAGAAAATGCCAAAAAAGCTGGCATTCGCGTTTGCTCTGGCGGTATCTTAGGTCTAAACGAAACTCTAGAACAACGCGTAGAAATGGCGTTTGAACTTAAACGCCTTAACATTGATTCCATTCCATTAAACATATTAAATCCGATTAAGGGTACTCCATTCGAACATAACAAAGCGTTAAAACCGATGGAAATTTTACGTACCTTCGCTGTATTTCGTTTCATTTTACCTCATGCATTAATTCGCACCGCAGGCGGTCGAGAAGTAAATCTACGTGATTTACAATCGTACGCACTAAAAGGTGGTCTTAATGGCATCATGGTAGGCGGTTACTTAACAACTGGCGGTAGATCCCCGCAAGACGATTTACAAATGATTAATGATTTGGAATTAACCCGTACAGCCGCTCAGCTATAAACTAACGGTTGTTACCAATCACTAGTGGATATCTTAAATTTTACCTATCTACAAAGACTGTAACACCTCTGCGTGTTTACAATACATTTACACACAAAAAATACCTAGCTAGTTGCTGTCTAGCTAGGTATTTTTATATTTAATTTTTTAAATTTATATCTAAAATATTAAATTCAAGCTATTTATTGCCATAACAATCTATAGATGGCTTGACCATTTGTATTGCCTTCAATCGGTTCAGGATCTTTATCATAATCAACATTATCATATTGAGTGCCGTTTGGCATATACGCATCTACTTCTAGAATTTCCATGGTCCGATTATAACGGCTAATATATACCTTATAGCGAAGTTCATCGCCACCTGGTTCATTAACCTTTAGCCAAAGAACAGCATCATAATCGCTTTTTTGAACACTATCATTATCTATAAAGAGTTGATTACCTTTGTCATCAGGACTTACATAGTACCAATCAGTCGCTTGTGCTGTATTCGAATATGTTATGAGGCAAAAAAAGGCCATCAAAGCTATAAGCAACTTCATAGTGGCCCCCTTTCTAACCCAACAACAAAAGTCTTATAACTAGAACGATTTTTTTAAATATTTTTAAAAAAAATAAAGAGAAGATATTATCCTCCTCTATTATCATATCAAGAAGTATGGCATTTATCAACATTTAATAAACGAATTTTACATTTCATCTAAATTTCATAAAATATTTTTTAGAAGTTCATTTTATCTTCATAGTATTTACTTATAATTACTACATCAAATGATAATTATAAGTAAATATTCCCTGATTACTTAATGTATTTATCTCCCGACAAGTAATACTAACCCCAAACCTACTACTTGTTTAAATACATAGGTCATTTGATGTTAATACTAACACTCCCCTTACATGAAAAAGGACTCCATCAGGAGTCCTTTTTTCGTTGTCAAACCTATACACTTATACAAAAAGCTGCCCTAGGGCAGCTTTTTATTTTGTAGTTCACGACCTAAATCAGATGGTACAGGTGCGATAACAGTCACCAGTTCAGATTGTCCATATGGTATAAATGTCAACGAATAGGCATGTAAGGCCTGTCTCGTATACGGTTTTTTCCGCATACCATACATGGCATCGCCAATGATAGGGTGACCAATATGAGCCATATGAACGCGAATTTGATGAGTTCGTCCGGTTAGCAATGTAAACTCTAACAACGATTGTACATCATCATATTCAATCACATGATATTCGGTTACAGCATCTTGACCAAATTCATCAACACAGCGGCGATTATCAAATACCGGATCCACACCGATAGGTTCATTCACCACACCATCAGATGTAATCTTTCCTTCTACGAGACCGCGATAGACACGGTGAATTCGACCTTCTTGTAGCTGTTTAGTGTAATATTGTTCTGCCTCACGGGTTTTGCCAAACATAATAACACCTGTTGTATCTCGATCCAAGCGATGAACAGGCCGAATTTTATGAACTTCGCCGCGTTTAGCATAATAGCCAGCCACCAGATTACTCAATGTATGATATTTCGTTTGACCTGCTGGATGAACTAGCATAAATGGAGACTTATACACCACAAGTGTGTGTTCATCCTCATAGAGAACCTCTATAGGTCCTTTTTCAACCTCTACACCATAATCCTTATCTTGTGGTAACTCAATAGTAATAACATCCCCTTTTCTTAGCATACGCTTGGAATGAGCAACGCGGCTATTGACCTTCACCCGTTTCTTACGGAATATCATCTGCACATTTCGAGAGGATAAAGAAAATCGCTCTTTTACATAAGCAGATACTGTTGTATCTACCTCTTCTTTTACTGTATATGTTCTCCAGCTCATATTACCACCATTCGTTGATATATGTATTTTGTTTAGGATATACCATATCTAGATAATCAATCCAATGAGATTCGCCTTGTAATTTACCTTCAAACACAAGATCTTTAGCTGATACAGCCCCCATCAACAGGACTGTTAGACCGCCAATGTCTATAGTGATATCGATTTCATCCACAGATTCAGCAGAAACGCGTTTTACGTTAGGTAAAGTGCTTTCACCTAAGCTAAGGGCAAACACGCCATTATTCCAATCGCATAATGTATCGGTAACCTTAATGTTTAAGGTAATTGGCATCATAACGGCTTCTGGATTAACAGGTACCGTAGTCAACGCTGTTTCTACGTCTACGATACGCGCCATCATATACGGCATCGTTGTATGACCTGTTTTTCCATCAGGAACAAATCTATAACCCGTATCATGCAACCCTTCATTCCAGCGAATGCTTTCACCTTGAGAACGATGGTTATAAAAATAATTAAGCAAACCACGTTGAGCACGACGCGTTGTATATACAAATTCTGTAACAGGAATTTCAGGGGCCCCCAAACGATATACAGCGTAACCTTCGATTTGACCTTCATCGTTTTTCACGACCGCAATATTCACACCTTCAGCAAAGAAACTGCCTAATAGACGTTTCCATTCCTTCTCGCCGCGTTCCGCATAGCCACATAAATCCTTCGTATAGGCTTTGTAAACAGGATCAAGCAATGTCCATTGCTCTACATCATTTAGCAATCCAAAGGATACTGTTTTATCCGTCAAAGGACGCAAACTTTCTAATGGCATGGTCTGTACCCATTGATGAGCGTACAAATCCCAGCCATATTGTTGGTAAAATCCCGCTTTAGAAGGCATTAAAATGGTAATGCCTTGACCACGACGGCGCAATTCTTCTAAGGAGTGCAACAATAATGCACCACCTACGCCACCACGACGTGCAGCTGGATGAGTAGCAACACCAACCATATAACTAGTAGGCAAGATAGCTCCGCGCACATTGATGTTGTATTGACGCAAATGAACAGTGGAGAGCAATTGACCTTCTTGGGTACCTATGACAGTATTCTCCGGTTCATAACAGTTAGAAAAATAATATTGAAAGAAGGGATCTTCTTTTGGTTCAAAGCAATACGCCCATAGCGCTTCAACTTGAGGGGTATCTTGTGATGTAGCAATTCTAAAATCCATACGATTTCCTTTCTATCCTAAATAGCTCTAGAGCTATATATTTCATGTAGTAGAATGTATTTCACACACTCTACCCTTTATTATAACGGAAAAGAGTGGCACCATACAGTACCACTCTCACATTCATTATTAAATTGACCTGATTATTTACCGCCCGTTGCATTATCTGCTTCATTAGCATATACAGCATCATATTTTTCTGCAAAATGATCAGGATTATAGGATTCCTTCGCTTGACGAAGACCAGGCAAGCCCATATCTTCTTCACGATTGATAAACTCTACATTGCTAAATTCATGGCGGATGAATTCATTATTAATTGCTTGATACAAACCGCGAATATCCGGATTGGCTTTTTCGATGTGAATTAAAGCCATTCTATCATTCATTAATTCGCCGATACTGAAAGCCTCTACGCGACCAAACAACTTAATAGCGCCGCCTTTTAAGCCCAAGACATCCCAATGATCAAAGAGTAAATTAATAGCCACTAATTCATCTTCAATACCTTCTTCGTGATGAGTTTCCACCCAAGACGCTGCTGTCTCACGGCACAATGGAATGATGTCTTCTGTAATTGGCACATATTCATAGTTGGAATATTGCATACGGAATTGATTCAAGTGATTTTTCTTTTGACGGAATTTCTTACCGGACAAATTAATAAGATCTTCAGACTTATAAATATATTCGTAGTTATCACGGTCAGGTGTGAATACGTAACGGCCTGGGCATAGTTCCTCCATCCGTTCTTTCACAACCTTGCTAACACCTTTGAAAATGAATGGTAATTTATTTTCTACAAACCATTCTTTTGCACGCAATAAACCATCGAGGAACTTCGCATCCTTACCAGCAAATGGAGGTAATAGGAATGGATCGCGCTTACCACCACCTTGGATGTACAATACGCCATTTTCTTCAGCCCAACGAATGCCATAGGCTTCTTGCCACATATACAATGTAGTAAAGCAATTATCCGACGCTTCGTAATGATGTTGTTCAAAATATTTATCGATTAATGGTTTATTTCTTAATTCAAAACGTTTAAATTCTAAAATAATAATCTCCTCCTTTTTAACATTCATGGTTGCTAGTTTCTAGCTACTCATAAGATATTTATTGAACCTTCACCTTTTCACCTAGTTCAAAGGTTCCCTTGGTTGTAATAACTTGTTCGCCTTCATTGAGGCCTGTCATGATGGACACATACCCATCTTGTTCATCCCCTACTTCAACGACACGTACGTCTACCGTATTATCAGCGGTTAATACATATACATATTTACCATCTTGATTTTCACGTACTGCCGCAGCAGGAACAACGAGCATCTTAGCTTGAGCACTAGATTCGATGGTCAAACTATAAAATTCACCAGCCTTAATAGTTCCTTTTTCGTTGTTGAAAGTAGCCTTAACTAGTACACTTGGTACATTTTCAGGCTGGTTTGTATCTATATAGGTCAACTCACCTGGAATATCTGAATCACCGACATGCAAAGACACTTTAATACTTGATTTTGCCTCTGGGCTAGCTAATTTCATAGCCGCATCACGAGGAATACTCAAGGATGCTACCATAGGCGTCTCTTGTTGTATCAACATAAATGGACGATCTGCAATCGCCATTTGACGATCTTCATTGTAAATAGCAGTCACCACACCAGCTATAGGAGCCGTAATATTAGCGGCAGCTATTTGTGCGGACACCTGAGCAATTTGTGCCTCAATAGCAGCAACACTAGCACCGTTGCCACCACCGCCACCACCAGTTGTGGTTGTCACAGTTTGAGGTCGAGACCGTTCTAGAATACGATTATATTCCTTTTCTGTAATATTACCAGCCTCGCGCATTTGGCGAGCACTTTCAAGCTGAGCACTGCTAACCGTAGGCGCCGTCGTTGTCGTCGTTGTTTCAACAGCAGGCGTATAGGATTGGGCCGCACTAAGCTGACCTTGTAAGGACGCTAATTGTTGTTGCAATGCCGACGTATCAATCGTCGCCACCACTTGACCTTGTGTTACCTTATCGCCTACCTTCACAGCATACGTAGCCGCACCTGATACAGCGGGCGTAATAGTGGACTTATTAAGAGCTGTTACATTCGCTTCATTATGAATTTGTAACGGCATATCTTTATAAGTAACATCGGCAACGGATACTGTAGATGTACCACAACCTGCAATCGCACATACAACAATGACCAATAGTGCCATTACAGCACCAAGTCGAAATTTGTTCATACTTTCACCTTATCTCTATCCATTGTATTGATTTTTATCAATACCTTAGTATATCACAAAATCAATAAGAATTGTATGAAAGCTAATTCCCTATATGATTAGATATTACTAGTCAAAAATAATATCTGCTATAATATATATAAACAAGTATACGCATGGAGGTTTCTCATGGAAGAACGTATGGATTTTAGAATTTTAAATAATGGTAGCTTTGTGCCATCCATCGGATTTGGCACCTACAAAACAGGAACGTCGGAGGAAACGGAGCAAGCTGTAACGAATGCCTTACAGGCTGGATACCGTTTACTCGATACGGCAGCTTATTATGATAACGAAGAAGCCGTCGGCAAGGGCATGAGTGCATCTGGTATTAATCGGTCCGACATCATTGTAACCACTAAAATTTGGCATACCAATGCCGGTTACGATGCTACGATGCGCGCTGTTGAAAGTTCTCTAACGAAGTTAAATACTAATTATATAGATATCATGCTTATTCACCAACCAATAGGTGATTACTACGGCTCTTGGCGCGCCATGGAGGAGTTATACGACCAAAACGTACTGCGTGGTCTAGGTCTCTCTAACTTCTACGAAGATCGCCTCATCGACTTGCTGTACCACTGCAATGTAAAACCTGTGGTCAACCAAATCGAGTGCCACCCGTTTAACCAACGTCAATCCTTATTACAATTAATGCGTAAGCATCAAGTAGTAGGTATGGCGTGGTCTCCATTTACTCGTGATCGCCAACCTGTATTTGACCACCCTATTATCAAGAGCTTGGCTGAAAAGTACGGCGTTAGTAAGCACCAAATTATTTTACGTTGGCACATCCAACGAGGCATCATTCCATTGCCAAAGGCAACAAGCTTAGAGCATATGAAGTCTAACTTTGACGTCTTTGACTTCAAATTATCCATTACAGATATGGATCTCATGGAGCTACTTGATCAAAGAGCGTTTTTGGAAAATCATCATACTGCTGCGGGGCTTGAAAGAATTTTAAAACTAAAATAACTTGCTGAATTGCTTTTAAGAAATCATTCATTGCATTGTAAAGAAATCCCCCTTCCGTCAAGCCTCCACCGGCCAGGTCTGACTCCGCCCTGCGGGCTCCGCAGGGCCAAAGTCGTTTGACGAACAC